>CALGTP010000471.1 GCA_937902105.1 uncultured Actinomycetes bacterium | reverse complement strand
TATCACGGCCATAGCGTGAGCTGCCGGCGCCGCCAGCTGGAGTACCAAGAAGAGCGACGAACAACAGCAACGGCACGGCCACTGCCAGACCTGGAGGTCAAGCCGCAACCGATGGAGGAGGAGACGACAGGCGAGGAGCCACCAGCAGAAGCAGTGACCGCGCCACGCAGGAAGATCGTCGGTAAGACACCGATGAAGAGACACTTCGAGGAGACACAGGAGGATCAAGATGAAGAAGAAAGGCAGCGAGTTCGCGGACCAATGCCAGGCAAGCGACCTTACGATGAGACACCAGAAGACCAGGACGAGGAGGTGCAGGGACGACTGCACGGGGGAGCCGCAGACACCATCCAGCAGGTGGAACAGGCGTTCTACCGAGACATTATCAGACCGCAGGACGACATGGGAGCATACTTCGTGCAGCTCTACCAGGTAGCCGAAGAACCAGAGATCTTCATAGGCACTGCACCCGGCTTCGACGAGGATTGGCGGGAACTCCCATATCAGGAGGTCATCGCAGCCAGGAAGCGGGAGCTACGATGTGTCCACGACTTCGGGACCTACGTCGAGATCGAACCAGACCAGGTGCCAGAGGGAGTCAAGGTCATTCCCAGCAGGTTCTCGTATCGAAAGAGAACTACCGACGTGAAGGCCCGCATCGTCGTGCAGCAGCTTCGAAAGAACGCCACGGGATACACCTGGGTGGAACTGTTCGCAGCAGCCCCTACCTCAGCGTCACACGCGCTTCTGGCATGGTACGCGATGAAGAGGAAGTGGAAGATGACGGAAGGCGACCTCACGACAGCGTTCCTCCACGCAGACCTTGAGGAAGGCCTCGTCATCGTGATAAGGCCACCAGAGGAGGTCTATCAAGGCAAGCTCTGGTTGTTGAAGAAGGCGCTCTACGGACTGCGGATATCACCGCGAGTATTCCAGCAGTGGCTCACCAAACAGTTTCGCGGAATGGGTTTTGAGCCAACCCGCGCCTGTCCAATGACCTTCTGGAGGAGCACAGACGGAGCAGCCATGGTAGCACACGCCGACAACATAAGGTTGACAGCGAGCGATGAGACCACAGACGAACTCAAACTCGAGTTCGCCCAACGTATGAAGATCAGATGGGAGAATGTGCTCACAGCCGAGTGGAGCACATACCTTGGATCGTCGTGGCGACGGCCAGCCGACGACGAGATCCAGGTGAAGCCGGAACACAGACACTTTCAGAAGTTGTTCGAGACAGTACAGCTCGAAAGGGCCAAGGCGGTGCCATCGCCGGCATGGTCACCACAGGAGGAGAAGAAGGAGGCACGAGACCTCGACGCAGAGCATGCCACGGCCTTCCGCTCGGGCACTGGCATAATGCAGTGGATCGCGCACGCGACTGTGCGGCCGCGACCAGACCTGCAGTTCACGACCAAAGAGCTAGCAAGAGCTCTCAGCCGACCAACGACACGCGACTGGGCGCGACTGCGAAAGGTAGCGAGGTACTGCGTTGGCACGCAGAACGCCAAGATGATCTTCAAATACAACGATAAGCTTCCTTTGATCATTATAGGCTACTCGGACGCAAGCTACGCAGAGCTTCCGGAGAGGAAGTCCACTACAGGCTTTGTGATATTTCTACAAGACATTGCGATCACGATGGGCTCGAGGACCCAGTCGATCATCGCACTGTCCACGGCAGAGGCAGAGCTGTTGGCACTGAATACAACAGCGGCAGAAGCACTCTTCCTGCAGAACCTTCTGCGAGACATGGGACATGAGGATGTGCCGATCGAGCTGCTCACCGACAGCTCAGCGGCTCTTGGCATCGTCAGCCGCGAGGGGGCCGGACGAGTCAAGCACATCCACGTGCGGCACCTTTGGCTTCAGCAGATGCTTCGCGAGGGCAAGCTGAAGATCAGCAAGTGCAGCACCGAGGAGAACTTGGCCGACTTGTTGACGAAGCACTTGCCAGTGACCAGGATGCGTAAGCTCGCATCCGACATCGGCCTTGACTACGACACGTGACCACAATTCCAAACATCAACGTTGACTTGAGGCATACAGCCACAACCCTTGAGCCAATGGCACAGGTACCGAGTGCGCTCTACCGACGGCAGCATCTGGCAGACCGTTCTACCAACATACTGGAGGCAGGCAGCGCAACTTAGACATCAGTGAGCCCAACCATGAGGCTCACGGGCCAATTATCTGACATAGCAAATAGTTCCAATCCATTTTGGCAGTAACCCATATTTTCCCAAACTAATAAATGGGCCCAGAATTTAGATGACCAAAACGGTCAAGCAATGTTTAGCAGCGGGTTTAACGGTCAATTTTGAGATCGTTAGCAGTCAAACTTTTGGCAACCGGTTGTGAGTTTTGTAGAACTTGTAGAAGTTTCTAAGTTTTGTTGGTTTGAAGGCAGAGCCCTAAGAACCAAGCAAGCAATTAAACTTACAAGTCCAACGCCTCCCAAACCACGAGGGGGTGTTGGCACGTACAGTGTGAATGGTTTGTTAAGCATTGGATATACCGCTACATGAAGGGTTCAAATATAATCGCAAAAGCACCTAGGTGCAGACAGTCCCACTTTGATGCAAGAGTGAGAGACAGAGAGAACAGAGAGGCAACACCAAGAGAGGAGAGTGCGACACGATCGCAGTTGCCATTTGCAAGAGCCCAATACTAAAACCACTGGCCACTCCAAAGTGGCAGCGGAGCCC
>CALGTP010000470.1 GCA_937902105.1 uncultured Actinomycetes bacterium | reverse complement strand
AAAACCTAGACCAGATTTTGCAAGATTGAAGCATCCGCAATACGCACGATGGCTCTGTGATCAGTTCGGCGGATATTGGATTGTGTAACCAGGGTTGTCGGGGTTGATGCGACCCGAACCCTGATTACCAAATAAGACGGTCGCTGCGTCCCACATATCATCGACGAGGTCCCAGCCGGCAGCATTCGTCTCTTCGTAGTGACCTTGGGGTTCACCTAACTCGCGCCCTAAGGCCTGACCATAACGACACACTGCTGCCAGCGCTGCGGCATCAGCCGCGGTGTAGGCCGCAAACGCATTGGGGTCATCAGTGATCTTCTTACATGTCAGTCCGCCCACGGAATCGACATGTTCAATGATTCCCCGAGCATTCAGATCGGCACAAGTCGTACCAGCGGGCAAAGCGATTTCTAAACATTTCAATCGGTACTCAGACACGGGCACCCAGTATCCGAGTTGCTCAGTCCCGAGACCTACCGTAAACAACACATCGCGTTCAACCAATGACATTAGGTATCCCGGGAAGTCGTAGTCGACACCTTCGGCATGAAGTCCTGGACCGTCCAAATAATACTTCGCTGTATTCGTATCAAAATCTGTCGGCAGACCGACGACTAATTCCGGTGGTACTTCACCTGGCATAAAAATAAAGCCGACTGAACCCAGATCCAAGAATGAGATACGTGTCTTGAACACGTTCCCCACTCGTATTTCACTATCAGTTAAAGGTGTCAGTACTGGATCAGTCTCAACTGCCCCGTTGTCACTGACGCAGGTTTCATCAGTTTTCGGTTTGTCAACTTCGCAGACATATAGCACTGGATCCTGCCATGCTAAATCGCCGTCGGCGATGAGCAAACGGAAGCCAATGTTTGTCAAATTTGTATAAAAAGATTGTGCGGTCAGGCTCACCTTTTCAACCGTAATTACGTCAGCGCTAGCGACGAGATCCATGACTGCCTGTGATAATTGCGCCCCAATAGCTTCGGTGCGCGCAAAATTTCGACAACGTAAATCCTCACAGCCCGCTACGGGTTGAGCATTTGCTGGCGCATTCCATCCGTTACCAAGGGGATGAGTTTGCGTCACATCCCAAATATCGGACCCACCTGGTCCAATCTGGTTACCGAGTGGTCCATTTAAATAAAGAATGTCTCCGAATCCTGCGGCTTGAAGATTCTCGCGCAACACGCCTGGGTAATCGGCTGTGAAGTATCGACCGTCGGCCGAGCACGAGTCAGCGTCCCAACCTTTTTCAACACAGATAGCAGCAAGATTTGGAACTTCGGGTGGGTCCCATCCGAGGGTCACCTCGGGGTGGGAACTCCATTGCACAACTGTGGCAATCGCCGACCCATTTTCTGCGTTCTTCAGATCAAGCACATTCAGGCGTGGATCAAACACAATCGGGTCACGACCGTCATTCATGCCAAACCGATGCTCGCCAGAAATGGCAGTTGCTGTTGCCGGCTGAAGGTCAGCAACAGCCGCAACAACGACCGCGGCGACAACATCAGCCATATGCGAATACCAATCATCATTAATCGAAAACGCCGTATCTGGGCCGTGATGATTATGAGTGGCGTTGATCAAGACTGGGACCTCCTGCCAATCTTCAGGCAGTTGCTCCTTTGCCCGACGCGCGATTTCATCACCGTCAACAGAGAAAATCATGTAGACATCGACGGTAACCACAATGGCCCGCTCACCGTTGTTGTCAAGAGCTATCGCTGTGGCCCGGATATCATCGTGTACCCAACTTGCATCACCCGAACCATTTCCCACGTCAACCGAACCTTGGTCAAATATGGGAACATAGACACCGATATCAGTTGGGTTCACAACCGTGTCACTCCAGCCTGGAGCCTCTAACAAATAATCGGTCGTACCATTTACTGTCGGCAGCACTGAGGCACTGGCTGACCCCGCCAACAAAGAGGATTCACTAGGGAGACTGGTATCGGGGACCTCGGTGCCTTCAGGTATAGAAGTGACCGCTCCTGAGTCACTGGAACTACAAGCCACCAGTGACAAGAACAAGACAATGACAACTGATGCACAAGAACTACGAATCTGGCGTTTCATTTCTACATCCCCCTGTAGATCAGCGGAGAAACAGGTCCCCCGACAGACTCACCATACTCGCAAAAACAAGGAGTTAATAACAGTTAAAGCTTCTCTGTTGCTATTCGTTTAGCCATGAATCTATGAGTTTGCGGGCGATTGAAATCCCGGGAGGAATATTTGGTAATGCATCCTTGCGGTACCAATTGGCATCCAGAATTTCACTCGGATCACAGACAATCTCTCCACTCACCCATTCGGCGCGAAAGCCCAACATCAAACTATGTGGGAAGGGCCAAGGTTGACTTCCCATATACGTCACTGTTCCAATGTGGACGCCAACTTCTTCAAATACTTCGCGAACTACTGCACCTTCAAGAGTCTCACCTGGTTCAACGAAGCCCGCAAGACAGCTGTACATCGGACCACGAAATTGCACACCTTGGGCCAACAAAGCTTCTTGATCGGGGCCAGCAGGACCACGAGTCACCAATGTGATCATTGCTGGCGCCAATCGCGGAAAATTCATCAATCCACAAGCAGCGCACTTCATCGCCCGCTCACCAGGTAGTGCTTCAGTCTTGTCCCCACAACGACCGCAAAAACGATGAGTTCTCGCCCACTCAACCAGTTGCACTGCGCGACCAGCTACAAGCCAATCCTCTTGCGAAGCACGACCAAAGAAACTAAATAAGTCCAGCGCTCCACCATCTGAAGGGTCTTCGCCGCGTGGCACATCGACACCCCAGCAGGCATAGTCGTCAAGCATGCCCAAGAAGTGCGTTGAATAAGCAGAATCTGCGGGTTCCTCAGCAATCCAAACGCGAGATTCAACCACATGAAAATAGCGATCTCCGAGTGAATCGGTGGATGGTTTCATGGATGGCTGAAAGCGCGATGGCCGAGAAATTGAACCCGGGCCGAAGGATCTAGGTTGCTGCGAATCGGTCACCCCTAGAGCATGACCGTAAGATGACCCCTATGTCTAACTCCAACACATCAAATACAGGTCGTACCGTCGTCATCGTGGATGCTGTGCGCACCCCAGTGGGTCGCAAAAATGGGGGCCTTTCAACCCTGCATCCCACTGACCTGCTCGGATTAGTGCAAAAAGCCATTGTTCAGCGCACGGGTATCGATCCATCAAAAATTGAGCAAGTAGTCGGCGGTAATGTCAGCCAAGTCGGTGCTCAAAGTTTCAATGTCACCCGCACCGCATGGCTATCGGCTGGTCTTCCCCTCACCACCGCCTGCACCACAGTTGACACACAGTGTGGTTCAAGCCAGCAGGCAACAGGCCTCGCTGCATCACTGATCTCTTCTGGTGTCGTTGACATCGCCATGGCCTGTGGTGTTGAGTCCATGAGTCGGGTGCCGATTGGCAGTAACTCCAATGCATTTACCAAAGACCCCAAGACCAAGGCGGAAGTTTCTCTCGGCAAGGCTGTGAGTAAGAGTTACTTTGAGCATTACGAATTCACTTCGCAATTTGAAGGCGCCGAACGCATCGCTGACATTTGGAACGTCACCCGCGAAGACACTGACAACTTCGGTTTGCTATCACAACAGCGCGCCGCGCAAGCTTGGCAGGAGGGTCGTTTTGATGGCCAGTTCATCACTGTCGAAGCACCTGATCTAGATGCCGATGGTAAACCCACTGGGACCACACACACCGTTGCGCGCGATGAAGGTATGCGCGAAACCACGATGGAAAAACTTGCATCGCTCAAGCCAGTGGCACGCGAAAATGGTGTCCACACCGCAGGCAACTCATCGCAAATCTCCGATGGAGCCAGTGCAATTTTAATGATGACCGAAGAAAAAGCCAAAGAACTTGGTCTCACACCGCGTGCCCGCATTGTTGACACATGCCTCGTCGGCGTTGATCCAGTACTGATGCTCACAGGTCCGATTGATGCCACGAAACGTCTGCTTGAACGCAACAACTTAACCATTGACCAGATTGATACTTTTGAAATCAACGAAGCATTCGCCTCAGTTGTTTTAGCTTGGGCTAAAGCAGTCGGTGCCGATCTCGCCAAGACCAACCCCAACGGTGGCGCCATCGCTCTTGGCCATCCACTCGGTAGCACAGGTGCAATTCTGACGACAAAAGCGTTGTACGAACTCGAGCGAACAGGTGGACGTTACGCGATCATCTCCATGTGCTGTGGCGGTGGTCTCGGTACAGGAACGTTGATTGAGCGCATCTGATTCGTTGACGCCGTGTGGGTATCAATCGATCCCACACTGACGATATGAATCTCAGCAACTTTCGACAGCGATGCCTATTTGTCGTACTTGCATGTACGTTTCTCGGATCCTGTGCGTCTTCTGATTCAGCATTACCTCAGGGCGCTAATGCTCGCGTCGTCAAAGTGATTGATGGTGACACAGTTGACGTCTCCGTTGATGGCAAGGTCGAACGCGTTCGCTTGATTGGTATTGATACACCAGAAACTAAAAA
>CALGTP010000469.1 GCA_937902105.1 uncultured Actinomycetes bacterium | reverse complement strand
CCCCGTCGGACGGTTCAGCGGGTCATATTTTGGCATCAAGGTCTGCGACCCGGGCGGCTGCGTAAGAGGCTTTAACTCCGGCGCCGGATTCTTCGCCATCGTCACAACCGTCTGGATGAACCCGTCCGGGTCTTTGGTCGCCTGTATCAGCAACCGCGCCACTTCAGCGCCATACTCTGGACGCGTCTTCGCAATGTAAGCGAGGTAGCCATTCAACTCAACAGGGCTGAAGTTGCTGTCATAGATCTTCGTCGCTATGCCCTTGAAGACCTTCGCATCAGCGGCGTCCTTGTCTGCTTGGGACTTGAAATTCGCCGATTCGTTCGCAAGACGTGATGTCTCCAGATCGTAGAACTCCTGCAACGCGGGAGCCGCCAACTCAGGGCGTCCCGCCGACGTGAAGTACGCCCTAAACACATCCTCATTAAATTGACCGTTTACCATTGACGTTTTCAAAGCGTCTGACACAATCGTGGCATTGGCTCCACGGTTGTTAATGTCCGAGAGGTTTTTACGGGCCACTTCCAGATTGATCCCCATCAACTCCTGCTGCTGCGCGTCCTTCTTCTGCTGCGCCATCTGCCCGGGAATCTGTGACGCTAGTTGCCCAATCTGCCCAAACGCATTCGCCCACCCGGCGCCCTGCTGGAGACGCGCCTGCGCCTGAGCATTGCCCAGGTTCTGGTAGATGTTTGCGACGTTGTTGGCGTAGTTGTCTTGATAACCCATGTCACTCCTACGTCGGGTACTGATTCTTCATCATCGTCAACTGATACGACTGGTCGAACGACTGCCCGTTCTCCATGTATCTCTGCATCCACTGCTGCTGCTGTCCGCTCAAGCCCTGCATGAACTGCTGCTGCTGCTGTGTCAGGTTGATCTGCTGCTGGGTCTGGTTCAGCCCCTGCTGTTGCATCCCGTACGCGGCCTGCTGGTTCGCCGCGTTGTACTGGTTCTGATACTGCTGCTGCCCCTGGTTCGCGTTGAACTGCGCGGCCTGTTGCCCGAACGCGTTATTCTGCTGGTTCACGTTCAGCGCATTCGTGGCGTTGAACTGGTTGGCATTGAGGCTGTTGGCCGCGTTCGCCATCTGCCCCTGCTGATTGAGCGCCGCCGCCGTGTTGGCATTGCTTGAATTGAGCCCTGCGTAGTTGAACCCGCTGGCCTGGTTCGCCATCTGCGCTTGCTGATTCAGGGCAGCCGCCGTGTTGGCGTTGTTCGAGTTCAGCCCCGAATACGCCAACCCGCTGGCTTGGTTCGCCTGTTGCGCGGCGAGGTCACGACCGGCGCCAGCGTTAAAGTTTGCTGAGTTCGCCGCGTACGTGTTCAGGTTGTTCGTCGCGTTCTGCTGCGCGGTGCCTGCGCCCTGCTGATACCCCTGCTGCTGTCCAGCCAGGTTCGCCTGATACCCCGCCAGCCCCTGCGCGGCATTGACGCCCTGCTGTGTTGCCGCCTGCTGGAAGTTCTGCCCACTGGCCGCCAACCTTGCGTTAAACGCCGAGAGCTTCTGCGCCTCGTTTTGCTGCGCGGCCGACATCCCCTGACCAAACTGCTGCCCCTGCTCGCTCTGACGCACGCCCTGGTTGAGCGCATACGTGTCTCTCGACCGGCCCACGGCATTGCCGTATTCCTGAGACGCCGCCTGCTGACCAAAGGCGTTGATGTCCTTGAGCGTGCCGCCCGTGCGGAGCAACCCTCTGCCGGCCGCTGACTGCTCCAACTGCTTCTGGCCCTGCTGGAGTCTGAACTGATAGCCGGGGTCTTGATCAAGGGCTTCCTGCCCAGTCGGCAGCTTGAACGCGTCCGACGACTTCAGCGGGTCGTAGGTGAAGTCTCTGGACTGCGCCATCGGATCCACAGTGGTCGCCGCATTGAGCCTTGTTGGGGCTTGGTAGCTGCCGGGCACCGGTTGCCCATACTGGAACGTCGGCGCATTGGCCGCTGGCCCCATCGCCCCCTGCCCTGTGATCGCGCTGCCCTGCTGCGCCTGATAGCCAGGCTGGCTTGAGACAGTGCTCGTCGGGGTATACGTCTGCGCTTGCCCCTGTGGCGTAACCTGGCCGGCGGACACCGGAGCCCCCGGCGTAAACGCCTGAGACGCGTAGGTCGAGGCGCCCGGAGCCGGTGGTGGCGTAAAGTTCGCCGGATTCGCCGCCGTGCCGTTGGGGCTCGGGTTATACGGTGACACTGCAGGCACGCCCGTGTTCCCTGCCGCGCCCGTGTTCCCCCCGTAGCCGGGGTTTCCGGTCTGCGGAGGTTCCGGCTGCAGTCCCGGTCCTTCAGGGGCTCCAGCGCCAGCCTCGTCAATCCACTGCCAACCGTTGCCGCCACTCGCCGCGCCACGCATCACGTCAATGACGCCCAAGTCTCCGCCGAAGTCGATCTTGCCGGGTGAGACTTCCTTGATATTCGGAAAGACCGCCTTAAGCTCCGCCCACGCCTGCTTGATGCCCTCGTTCGTGGCTGGATACTTCGCGAAGATGCGACCAGCTTTGTACTTGGGCGTATTGTGTCCGCTGGCCCACTTGTTGCCGTCCCAGCCTTCCAGCACACCCTGACCCGTCGTCGATGTCGGACCCAGCGTGTTTATTGTTTCGGATGGCACAGGCTTGGTGTCTTGCGGGGTATCGTTCCCCCCGTGGCTTGGCGGCATCGGGCGCTGACTGCCGGGATTGGTCTGCTGCTCTTGTTCGTAGGCGATGGCTAGTGGATGATCTGGTGGCACCCAGCCACCGTCTTGTAGTCGCACCCACCCGGGCGCCGGGGGCTGCTCGTCGTCCATCTCCGCCGCAAAGCCGTTGTCTTGAAACCATCCCATTACGCACGCCCCATCTGTTCAGTCGGTGGCTGAATAATCCTCGCGCCCTTTTTAAGCAACGCTTGCATTGTTGCCCGAGGCTCCATCGGTACTTCCATCGTCTCCCCTCCGTTGGGGGCTTGCATCCAGACAGTCGCGCCGGTCGGCATCCCAAACGCATTAGGCGGCGGTGCGCCCTGCGGGGGCAGTGCGCCCTGAGGGGGCTGCGGGGGCTGTCCCTGAGACATCGCCATCTGCGTCGGTGGTCCCCCGCCCTGTGCGCCCCCCTGCGGTTGTCCGAAACTGTTCATCCGACGGGCATCGGCCTGCGCTTGGCTCTCGCCATACGCCGGAGCAAGGCGTGAGGCGTTTGACGCTCGACGCTCGTCAAATTGCGCCATGTTCTGCCGACGCGACTCGCGGTCCCTCAGTTCATCAGCCGTTTGACGGTCGAGCATCTCCCGCTGCGCGGCCAAGGCCCGACTCGCCGTAGAGCTCTGCATTCGTGACGCATCACGCGAGGCACCCGCGTTCTTGTTCGCACCCAACAATGACGCCACGCCACTAATGGCGGCAGGAATCACAACAGTGGCAACTGGTCCAGGCATATATCCCTCGTTATTTGGAGGCGCAGGCATTGCTACCCTCTTTGACCGGATAGACCATCATTGGCCCCGGCATCACTTCGCTTTGTATCGACGGATGCTGCAGTAATCGCTGCGCGTCATCCGTTATCGCCGTGGACACCATGTGCCCAAACCCTAAATCGCGTGCGGCTGATTGCACCAAACGCCACAACCGACGCGTCACGCCCACCCGCTTGCGATAACGTGGATCAATCCACGCGTCTTCCGCGAAGAGTACCGGATACAACAACCACCGGGCGACAATCTCACCCTCGTCATTCTCTACGACGCACATCCGAGACGTGCCAGGTCGGCAGGTCATCAGCACCGGGTCCATGTACTCTGGCAATCTGGCCCACTCCTCAAACTCCAGCACGCGACTGGTCATGGCAAGACTTCCAATCGGATATCAAGCGCATACGTCATCGACGTGGCCCCCGCCGAGGCATACGCCACGGCATAACTGACTGGCGTGGCCGTATCGACCAGCACCGTCACGGCCCCAGAGGACTGACTGGCCGTCGTGTTACCTGTCACTGCGGCGAAGGCTTGGCTGCACAACACACTGTTTGTTGTCCACCCGAAGGTCACCGCCGCCGAACTGCTTGACGTTGCCGCCTGCGTGATCCTCAAGCTGTAGGTGGCCCGATACAGACCGGTCTCAAGCTCATTGGTCGGGATACTCGTTGTGACAATCGCCGCCGCCTGTGCGGTCAACGCGACGGACGCCACCTGACGTGTCGTGTTCCCCAGCCATTGCCGAATTGCCTCGAAGAACCGCACAAGGTCACGCGTCAGCACGCCAGCGGCTTCCACAACCTTGGACCGAATCGGCACGGGTACAACATCAGCCATTAGCTGGCCCCACGTATCGGCTTAACAATCGCCTGAATCAACGCCACGGGATACACCGGGTCACTCACCACCAACCTGAATACCGCATTGCGTGCTTGCCCCAGCCGGCGCCAGACCGTGCGGACCAGATACTCGCCGATCTTGCCCATAGGCTCCCAGCGTTCCGCGCCCCAAGAATAGCCGCCGTCCTTGGACATCTGCAGCATGGCTTGCGGGTCCGACCCTTGGCCGGTGGCAATTCCCACCCCGCTTTGCATCTCAATCTGCAACCACGGATACGCCACGCGGTCCTGCTCGGCGTCTAGACCTCGAAACACTCGCACTCGGCGAATACCACTGCCGTCCACATCCGTCGCCACGCTGTTGGACAGCAAGTATGTCTGCCCGTCCAGACGGCTCCCGACCAGGTGCGCCCCATTGAAACTCTGGCAGTGATACATCACGCGCAGCGCCTCGTAGCTTGAGGTCGTCTGGTCCCAAAACCCGCGCTCGTGCCACAAACCAGAAACCACGTCGAAACACCACGAGCGTTTCCCGTCCACGAACGAGCAGACCCAAAAGGCGTGGCCCATCTCCTGATAGGTGAACGTCACGGCGTCTGAGACATTGGCGTAGCCCTGAATCGCAAACTCCACCGGGTGCGTCGAGAGACGCTCGGCAGCATACCCATTGCCCCGCACGATCATGCCGTCGCCCTGGTCGTTCTTGGCAACCCAGATGAGTGTGCTGTTGACAACCGCAGCCGAGAAGGGCGCCGCACACCCAGTGTTAAAAAACGCGCCCGGAATCGGGGCAAACGGGAACGGGAACAGCCCCTGATTGGCCCAGACCTCTGAAGTCACCTCGCCCAATAGCCAGATCTCAGAATTGACAATCGTCATCGAGACCCACGGGTCAGCCGCGAGGGACCGCTGGGCGAACTGCGTCGGATCCCAGGTTGTGCCGTCGTCAAGGTCCGATAGACGAATCGTGGACAGCGTGGTATCGAGCGAGATGAACACGTTGTTGAGATACGCGCCCATCGCCGCCCCAGAGGCCAGCACGACTGACAGCACATTCGTCGCCAGGTCGTAGTTGTAGCCCACGTCACCCGACGTGATGAACAGTTGGCCCCCAGCCGCCCCGTTGCTCGATATCGTCGCCGGGTTGCCGTCCACAGACACCGTGCCGCGCAAGGACGATGCGCCTGTGGACAGAACTTCGTAGAAATTGAACCCTGAGACGACAAACACGCGCCCGTCGTAGGCTTGATGCTCGGCCCGAATCGGCCCCGGCGTCAGGTCCAGATGCGCGGTAAATCCCGGCGTGGGGTAACAGACCGCTGGGGCTTTCGCATTGGCGTCTTCCAGCCGCTCGACATACCAATTGACGCACTCGCTGGGGTCAGCGGTGCGGCTCATCGACCGGTAGGACGGGCCTACGAGGGTAGGCAAAATCAATGGCCGTCTCGCGTGCTCAGTGCCGCGTCGTGCTGTCGGCGGCGCCTGAGGTCAATACTGCGCTGCACTAGACCGCCACCAACCCCACTGAGACCGAACCCCCGCCAGAGATGGCCGTCGAGACTCGCGCCCGAACCCAGCCATAGGCCGCCACCGTCGCGTGATGTGACACTTGCGCTGTTCCCGTGAACGTCGAGGCGTTAATCGCTGTGGTGATCAAACTGTTGGTGCCAGAAAACGGCAACCCAGGCACCTGCCCACCAGGCTTACCCACCGGCAACATCTCTTCTAGCGAAATAGCCCCGCCCGAGGTTGTGCCAGCACTTGACAGGTAAAACACCAGATGCGTTCGACCTCGACAGTCCACCCAATTGCTGATGGTCTCGTCCGCCGTCGCATCCTTCAATAAATCTACGCAGAGAAATCCTTGTGCCATCTATGCCTCACATGTTACTTGTCTGGATGTTGTAGCCATACTGGCGCCCGATGCCGCCAATCGCCGCCATGTCGTTGCCCAGTTCAGCCACTGGCATGTTCTGCCGCTTGATTGTCGCTCTCGACTGCACCGCCAACTGTCGGATGTCATCCGGCACACTCATCCCGTGCGGCCCCGCCAATCGGACGGCCAAGCCGTACACGAGCGCCTCCTCAAAGCCGGGGGGAATCTGATACGTGCTGGTGGCATTCGCAAACTCGACGAGTGGCTGTGGGAAATACAACACGAGGTCGTTGTCAGCCGTCGTGGGAATCGGCCACAAGGTCACCGTCCCGAGACCGCCCGTGGTGAACGTCGGCTCGTAGAACACCTGCGTCCATTGCGTACTGGTCTGGTCTTTGTTCTGGAGGGCTTGCCACGCCTGCTCCGTCAAGATGCCACACGGCACCTCAATTGGAGGCGTGGCGCTGTTCAGTAGCAGATTGGCCGTTTGAATGCGGGTCGGCCTGATGGTGTTGAAATCCCCGCTTGGGCCAATGGTATACACGGCCGTATTCGCGGTCACGGCGAAGACTTCCCGAGAGATCACCGGGATGGTCAGCGGCTGGATGGCCCACGACGACAACATCGCGTTTAATCGTCGCAGCCCATCTGAAATATCCGCGGCCGAGGTTTGCTCACCGACGTTGTAGATCCCCAAGGAATCCAACGCGGAGTCGATCAGGCTGGTTGCTGTCACGGCTGTAGAGGCCACGTCCCGCTCCTTTTACCCCCGTGGGCTGGCTTGCGCCGGTATTACGTGATGGTCACGTTCGAGGCGCGATGCTTCCGACGCACAATCGGCGTGTCTGGAATCGCCCCCACATGATCCGCCACGGTCTCGTCAAAGGCGTCAGCCTCCGCACGAGCCTTGTCAGACATCCCACGGTCGCTGTGTGCGCGTTCTGCTGCCGCCACCGCGAGCGCGGTCTCACGGGTCTCTAGTTCCGCTATCGCTTCGGCTTGGCCGACGCCCCAGCCGCGACTCCGCAGATTAGCGACCATCGCTTGCTCCTCGACCCGCTCTTTGCGCCAGGCCACCTCACCGCCGCCCACGGGGCGCTCGGCGTAGTAGCACATCGTCGGCACCTCTTGATAGACGTAGGGCCGCAGCGGAGACGGACATTGTGCCGTCGGCTGCGACTCCCACTTGGCGAGTTCCCGTGCGTGCGCCGAATCTTGCGTGTGAACAATTCCCACAGATGTCTCCCTTGATCGTGCCTGTGCCCGGGCCAGTCAGTATGACCAGCCCGGGCCTCAGGATGCTTACGTTACGGTCACGCCGTTGTTCGCCACCACGTTCCAGCCGCCCTTGACGGGGGCCAGTGTGATGCTCGCGCCAATGTAGGCCGCAAACGTCAACGTCGTGTGAGCACCCGTCGTGCCGTCATACGCCGACACTGTCGTGACGACATGTGCCGCATTGGTGGCCGAGGTCAGCACCACAAGGAACCCCTCTTGGTCGGCCGCAGGGTCTGCCAAGGTCGTGGTCCCAAGCGCCGTGGCCTTGGTCAACGCGACAATCGTGTTGCTGGTCGGCACCGCGATGACGCCGTTCTGCCCTACGCTCACCGACTTGTAGACGCCTGGGTAGGCCGGTTCAGTGGGGATCCCGATCCAATCCTGACCATTCGCGCTGGTCTGGACTGGCGCCAAGATGTCGTGCGCGACGGCGCTGGTCCGGTCTGACCCTCGACTGCGGACCTTGATCTGGCCCGAGACCACCTGACAGATGCCGTCTACGGTGTACATAACTTCACCGTCTACCTGCACCCGCTGGGACTTGCTCGACACCCCGACGCCGGGAAACCCGGTGCCAGACGTCACGTAGATGATCGAATCGCTTGCCGCCGCGGCGGCCGAAAGAGTCGTTGCTGTCAATGCCATGTCAATACTCCCTTACGAAGAGAAGGCCCGGAAGGCGTAGTAGGGAAGGATTGGGGCAATGCCGCCGATGGTGTCCAGTCGCGACATGCTCTGGTCCGTCTGCGCGTTCCACTGCTCCGACCACCGGATGCTGATCGCCGCTTCCTTGTTGCTCATCCGCTTGCTGTTCGCACCCGGCAGTGGCGACTTGAGGTCCGCCATAACGAACGCAAACGCCGCGCTGTTGAACACCAGAGACTGCTTGGACGCGACAGCCGCCATCGTGGCGCCCACCGTGCCCGTGCTGCCCAAGAACGAGACCGCCGCGTTGTTCGCCGGGGCCGCGGTCACAGTCTGCAGTTGACCCGACGTGATGATGGCCGGGGAAATCGACAACGTCGCCGTGGTCGAGCCCGACAGGTCCGCCTGCATCGAGAACTGCTGCAGATGGCCGCTGTCCTCGTAGGTGATCGGGTTGACCATGTTCACCCCGTCAATGGTGAAAATGTCACCCGCCTTCAGCGCATACGTGCCCATGCCGTCAATCGCGAGGCTGGAGCCGGTCTGGCTGGCCCCGGCAATCGCCGGAGTGGACGTGGTGAACGTGCCCGTGGTGTGCGTGGGCAGGTTGGGGTCATACGCCCAACTGTCCATGCCCAACGCCGCGCCCGAGAACTGCCCCGAAGTGAAATACTTGCTGATCTGGGCATTCGGGTTAAACAGCGCCTGGTTGTTCGCGAGCAGCGCCGACTGCTGCACCGGAGTGATGACGGCCATGAGCTCTTCCGGCACGCCGGCATCCTTCATGAGCGCCACACCGTCGGTCCATGTCTGGTTGGCGGTGATCGTCGAACCGGGCGTGCCCACGGCGAAGTACACCGCTTTGTACACTTCCTTGCCAGCCTGCACGTCCCACTTGTTCGCCAGGCTGCGCCCGGCCTTCTGGGTGTAGCGCGACTGGACTTCCTCGACCACCATCGTGGCGTCAGCACTGCTCCAGCCCATGTCCACATGGTACTGGTGGTTGATGCTGATCGGCACCACCTGGTCCAGCACGGCCTGCTGGTCATACGCCTGACCCTCAGACACCGTGAACCGCTGCTCAATGCGAGCGTTGACCGTGTAGCCCATCTTGGCACCGGCCTGTCGATACTGACTGTCGTAGCTGCGGTCAAAGCCGCCGATCAATTTAATGTTGTTACGGAATCCTACCGCAACGTCCTTGGTCACCCAGCTTGGGGTGACAAACGTGTTTGTCGCCATATCGTCTCCAGTGGCGTCCGATCACGGCCTTGTGAGACTCAGCGGCGTCGTCGCCGCACCGGGAACGCCTTTTCATGGGCTTCCAGGCTCATATTGTCATCACTCGGCACCATATCGGCGCCTGTGTTTATCAGCGCAGTCCGCAGCGGATTAGGCGGACGGGGCGCAGGGACAAACAATGGAGAGGCTGACGCCGATCCGCTACCTGCGGCGTTCATCCTCTGGCGCAACACCCGTTGGATCTTACCAACGACGGCGCTACTGTAGGGTTGCATGGCTGCCAGTAGCGTGAGCTCATCCAGCACGGGCTGGTGGTCTGCGAGAAAGAGTGCGACATTCGCACTGTCATTGTCAAGCATAATGGCCTCATCCAGCGACTGCGGGATGTATTCGGTGACCTGACTCAGCCGCGCACTGACCGTCGGGTCCGCCGCCGCAGCCGCAAGAATACGCTGCTGATGCGCGGCCGATATCGCGCCCTGCGCCTGCTGCTGCTGGTACTGATGCTGCTGCATCCGCTGCTGATACTGATAAGTCTGCTCGTCCACTCGCTCACGCGTGCGGTCCCAGGTCGCAAGGGCGCGTTGCCAGGCGCCGTACGGGTCGTCCCTGTCAGCAAACTGCTCAATGGTCGGCTCGGCCGCCATCTGCGGAGGGGGCGCAGGCGGAGGCGTCTGTGGGACTTGGGCTCGGACCCGCTGCAGTTCCTCTTCCGCCGTCCGTAACTTGCGCGTCAGGGCGTTGATGCGCCCCACATCCTTGGGACCGGCTCTCTCAGCAGCCTTGCGATACCGCCCCTTCTCATCCCGAGTGGCTGGCTCATCCTCGTCAGACGCCTCGACCGGGGCGTGTACGTCGCCCTCCTGGTCGTCACTGTCTTGATATTCATCAGGAGCAGTGACAGGGGCGGACTGGTCCTGAACGGCCACCGCACTGCTGTCTTCAGATTCTTCCCACCCGCCGCCGTGTGTCTCTTCGCTCATATGTCTCCCTTAATAATGTCGAAGTTAGTCAATCGGCCCATCGTCCACTTTAATCGTGGGCACGACTTTGCGTATCGGCTTATAGATGTACACCTCAGACATTGTCTGGCGTGCCAGTGTCGTCGCGCCCGACTTGGCGGCGTCTTGGGTGGCGTATTCCGTCACGTCTGCGTATTCCTGGCCGGCGCCGACGACCAAATATCGTGGGTTGGAAACTGGCATTAGAACATCTCCTCTGAATTAGCCTGATTCGCCTGCATGGCGTCACGCTCAATGTTGTGGGCGGCCTCGACCTGCGTTTGCGCGGCGTTGGCCTCAAGCTTCTCTCGTGTGTTCTTGTCGGTCAGGTCCAACTGGGCCGACTTCATCGCCATGTCCGACTGCACCTTCATCTGGGCAATCTGCATGTCGGTCTGGGCCTTAAGTTGCGCGATCTCTTTCTGCGTCTGCGCCTTCAGGGACTCCAACTGGAATTGACTCTGCAGTTCGCCCTGCGCCTGCTGCAAGGCTTGGCCCATCTGCTGCATCTGCCCCTGCATCTCCTGCATCTGCTGCTGCATCTGAGGCGGCACCTGCGGCTGGCTCTGGTCCTTGTCGATCTCAGCCAAGACCTTGGGGTCCAGCATCACCCGCATACGCTTGGCCCACTGCTGGGCGCCTGGCCCGTCCTGTGACTTGAAGAACAAGTCCCCACCGACCGACATGAGCTGCGGCTGCTGCTCGATCAGGGACGCGTTGATCGCAAACTCCTGCTCCCGCCGGGTGTCGTAGTTTTTCGCGACCTTCACCGCGACGTTGTAGTTGGCGTCAGGCGTCAGTTTGTATTCCTTCGCCCCTTCCGGCGATGGCTGCCCCGGAGGCACGCCCTGCGGCATTTGCTGACCATCGAGACCCTGCATCGTGAAGGGCTGACCAATCAATACAGGCTGCGACTCGTCTTCCCCGTTCACGATCCGCGCCAATCGGCCTGGGCGGCGCCCGTAAATGGGGAACAACAACGAGTTCATGATCCGGCCCTCGTGCCGAATGGACCGGCCGAAGTTGTCCATGTAATTGCTGGTCCCGCGCTTGCCCTGATTCTGAATCGCGAGGATGGCCTTGCCTGACCGCAGAGACGGGTCGTTCCGACCCAGTTGCGGGTCGTTCACCCCAGTCGTCGTCTGCACGCTCTGGTTGAAGATCTGGTAACTGGCGGCCAGCGAACTGATCGGGGTATCGACATTGGTACGCTGCGGCGCCCCAACGGCGTTGTTCTCAAGGTCTCGAGTCTTGTAGGGCAGATACGCAAACGCCCGAGTATTGCTCTGGTTGTAAAACTCCTCGTAGCCCTCAATCTGGCCTTCGGCCACCATCCACGGGGCAATCGGGGCTAAGCCCACGCTCTCCACCCACTTGGACAACATGAAGTTGCTGCCCTGGCAGGCGCCGATGGCCGGGTAGACAATACCGTCCACTTGCCGGTCTTCGTTGAACGGCGGCAGTTCATTGCCCACTATTTTGACAATTGGCACCCACGGCGACGGCCAGTCCGTCTCGTCCAGCACCTGCAGCCCGTCCAACTTGCACCACTTGACCGACTTCTCGACCTCAGTGCGGGTCTGCATCGGCTCGGCAGGCGGAAGCCCTTGTGCGGCTTGCTGGGCCTGATACGACTCAAGGTCGTCAGCCCAGACGGCTTGCCCAGCCCCGCTCGGCCCTCCGGGCATCAGGTGGAGTTCCTTTGACTCACGGTGGACGTACCAATACTCCACCACCCTCACCATTTTGGCCTCGTCACCGTCGCCGTCAAGCACCGAGAACCAGTCAGGGCTCTCGTCACCTAAAGCCCGAAACTCGTCATCGTCGAGGTTGAACAGGGCGTTCTTCTTACCCTGCGAATTGGTCGGATACTCAGCCAGGTACTGCGAATACGGGATATCGACCCCGATGAATCCCCAGTCCGCGTCAGACCCATCCGGCTGCTCATGCGTCGGGTCCAGCACCACGGCATTTTGGTTGTAGATGCGCCGGCAGTAAATCTCCTGGTCGAAGGTCGCGCCCTTGGCGTACCGGGTCATGATGGCGTAATAGCCACGACCGGCCACCACCGCACGCAAAAACGCCCACGTCCTGGCATCAGCCGACTCAGACTCGCGCTGGATGCGCCGGATCAGCCCCTCGCGCAGTTCAATCTCCAGCGGGTCAGGCGGCGGGGCCACGCCCCCAAAATCGTCCGCCGGCACCAGTTGGATGGACACGTCCGATTCCCGCTCGTCATTGACAATCTGGGCCACGGGCTCCAGCAGGCGGTTGACCGTGATACACGGCCTCGCAGGGCTAGCCGGAAGGTTGCCTTGGGCCGGTTGGGCGTTTCTGGCCTGCCTGACCATGTCGGGCCACTGGTCCCCGGAATACATCCGTAGAGACTCTAGCTCGCGCTGTTTCTGTTTGGTGTCGGCATCGACGCCGAGTCTGAACCGCTCAAGGGCTTGCTCGTGAATATCAATCTTTCGCATTCATGGCCTCGACGTGCAGTTCCTGGTGGCGATACAGGTCAGTGATTCGGGCCTTGGAGGTGTCCCCCACAGGCACATAGCCGCACACGCGGCCGTCTGGCAGCTTGACTCGGCACATCATCCCATCCACCCCGCTTCCCCGCCTACCACAGGCAGACGCCCAGAGGATACCACTTTCCGACGTGGTGACCCAGCGAACGTCAACGCCAGCGCATCGCCGTGGTCAGGTGACGCCAGCCCTCTGGCCTTCATGCTGTCCTTGGACTCCAGCACCAGCCGGTCCCGCTTGTCGTGGTGATACCCAGGCCCGGTCAGGTCCACCTCAAGTTCCGGCAGGCTGTCAATGGCGCCCAGCCGCAGCCAATCCCGCGTCCTCGACCACATATACGCTCGCATGTTGGCGAGCTTCGGGTCTGGCGACTCTGCCCCAAACTGAATCTCCATCACGTTGCGGTGCCCCATCTGCCGCAGCCGGTCGCAGATCGGCCCACCAATGCCTGTGCCGTCAACGAACATCATGGTAATGGGATACCGGCTCAACAGGTCGTCGGCCACGGAGATCAGGCGCATGGAGTCTCTGGACTGCTCGCCGGGTATGACGACAGGGGCAATGGACCGGGCGTCTGTCCCACGCCGGAATCGGAACACGCACCGGTCGCCGCCCCCACGGGCCACGTCCAGACCGCAGACCAGCGGGTCGTCCAGCACCACGATGGGCCGCTTCTGGGCCTCGTAGACGAGGTCAGAGGAAATGTACTGCGCGTCAGAGGCGCGGGGCGGAAGGCCACGGACACGCACCCGCACAAAGTCAGAGTCTTCGCCGTAGTCCTCAATCCACTCATTGATGAGGTCTTTGTTGGTGAACCTGGACGTGCGGCTGTCGATGATGGTCTTCTTCCATCTGGCAGTCTCGGCCCCGAAGCACACTCGGTGGAACTTGCCGTTGGATCTGGTGGGGTTGCCGAACAAGTAAATATGGGGCTCGCCGTCCGTCAGGCCACCTTCGGCCACTTCAAAGATCTTCTCAGGGATGGCCGAGGCTTCGTCGAAGATGTAGAAACTGGTGCTGTCGGCGCCGTGCTGGCCGGCGAAGGCTTCAGAGT
>CALGTP010000468.1 GCA_937902105.1 uncultured Actinomycetes bacterium | reverse complement strand
TTCCGATCATGCCTCTGACAATGCCCTCGACCTCGCGTCGAAGGGCACTTTAGGGGCGACGCCTGTGCCTGCATCAGACAATGCCTCTGACGATGATCTCGAATCAGCGCTCAGCAACGCTCATGAGCCCACGATGTCCGAGCATCTAACCGCAACGCTCTCAAGCGCCGAGGCTATTCAGTCCAGATCCGTGTCTCAATACAGATCACTGTCCGAGCGGGTCGACTCCATTGAGCAGCGTTGGCATGCATCCGACGCATCTACAAGTCAGCTTCAAGACATCGATGCACACATGCGGTACGTTCTCAAGACCTTTGAGCGCACGGACGAGAGGATCGCCAAAGTTGAACTCCACTCAAGTCACATGGAAGCAGTCCTGGTCGAGCTACGCGGCGCGTCAGCCACCGATGAACGAGCTGACATCCTTGTTCGTACTCATGTTCACGACACCGTCGAGCTTCTTGTTCAACCACGTCTTCTCGAGATTGCTACGGCTCAGAGTGCTGCCACCTCCGACACCCTCAAGCGCGTCAACCTTCTCGAGGCGGACATGGTTACGGAGCTCAACACCATCAAATCTCGTCTCCTTGACGTCGAACCTCGTATCTACCTTCCTGCTCCCGACGATGAGCTGATGGATGCGCGCGTCTCTGCACTCGAAACTCAACTTAGGCTCGACGTTGGCGATCAGGGCTTGAACCTCTCCGCCAAGCTCTCGGTAACTCGCCAAGTGTTTGAGCTTCACCAAGCTCTCGATAATCTCTCCGCCCGCGTGCTTTCTCTCGAAGCCAATCAATCTCGGCCCTCGCCTCTTTCTGGACTCGCCTCTGCGGGAACGGTCATCGTCTCGCGTCAGGCTCGTCACCTTGCCTGCTTCATCTTTGCTGCGCGTGCGACCGTTGGCACCTTCCTCGCCGGCGTTATGTTTGCTGTCCTGTGCACGTTCTGGCTCTTACAACCTCGCCTGCTGCACGCGCCGGATGGCATCGGCTCCCTCAACATGATCCACGGACATGTGAACCTGCCGAATCTCCTCAAGCATGGGACTATTCTCAAGGCCGCAGCCGACACCCGAGGCAGCAGTCTTTTCGACGGGGGGGCGACGCACATTGTGCACGAGGATGACAAGGGCGCCGTCCCTGGCAGCTGGCGACCCGACGTAGCGGGGCTTCGACTCGGTGACGACACGTTCATCCCGGCCTATGGATCTGTCCTCAAAGACTTCATTCCGCCGCCCGACGTTGGTGGTCCAGATATCCGACGACGTGTCCTTATCGCGCCCGCGGTGGCTTCCCGAGTCTGGTCAGGCACGCAGGAAGTCGACATGTACGGATCCACGTTTGTCGACTCGCCCTCTAAGGGCAAGTACCTGCAGCTCGAGGACGGGCGCATCCTCAAGCTGCGCCTCGCCTCCAACGGACTACGCATGCTCGACCTCCGCGTTCGCCCCACGGATGCCATGATCAACAACCTCGTTGCGATTCGTCCGGCTGCTCCACCTTCTTCAGCAGCCCTCTGCCGCATCACGGGCGTTGGTAAACGGCACATACCGATCGCGCCGATCGAGTTCCTACGGCTATGGCATTGCATCCTCGGGCACCTCTCGTCGCGTAGGCTGCTCGCAACGATACGGCACACTCTCGTGCTCGCCAACGTCCCTGCACTGACTCCCGACGTCGTCAAGGCATACGAAGGTGAGCACTGTGACGTGTGCAACGCTTTCCTTCAGAAGCGTGCCTCCGCGCCAGCACAAGCACCCGTCGCCTCGGGCATTCGAGCCGCCACTGAACCACCTCCGTCAGTCGGGCGCGCGCTCCGTCCCCTCTATCGCATCCTCCTCGACGTCTTTGGACCCGTCCCATGGGCCTCAGCTCAATTCGGCTACCGCTTCGTGCTCGGTCTCATCTGCGAGGCCACCATGATGCGCTGGATCTTTGGGCTCAAAACCCACACCGAGGTCGACATCGAGAGTTGCATCAACCTCTTCCTCGCGTCCATGCGGCTCCTTCGTCCCGATCTCTCCATCGACATCATTCGTTCGGACGGCGCGCCGGAGAATCGATCGCATCGTTGGTACGCATTCCTCGAAGGTCTCGGAATCCTCCACGAGCAGTCGATCGCGTACGACTCGCACCAAATGGGCGCCATCGAGAACACATGGAACCTCGTGCCGTCCGCCGGTGCCATGCTCGCAGTCTCTGACCTCGGGAAAACGCACTGGTACACAGCGCTTCGATATGCCGTCCTCCTCTCCAACATTGTGCAGTCCAACGTCACGGGTGCGGCGGAGAAGATGACGTCGGCGTTTGAACGCTTCTACAGCACTAAGCCTTGCGGTGACCACCTCAATGTGTACGGGGCGCCCATTCGATACCACGTCAAGCTGCACACGATGGGTCGCGATGACAAATTTGACGAGCATGCTCTTCCCGGGTTCTACGTCGGCCCTTCACCCGAGAACCCCGAGGAGAAGTACGTCTGGACTGGCACGCGCCACATCTCCGTCGGTGGCTCGTTCGTCATCGACGAGTCGCGCTTCCTCAAGCCCATTCACCTGAGCACCGAGTATTTTGCCTCCTGGCCCGTACCCACGCCCGACTCAACCGTGCCATCCATTCAGCTTCCGCCCCGACCGATGGCCAAGACCGCTCAAGTGCTCAAAGAGCCCTTGGCGAACGAGACCATCCTGGAATTTCGCTATGCCAACGCGGACTTCACTGCTTGGGACTGGTACTCGGGCAAAGTGGTCAGCTGGAGACGACGCGCTGACAATGGAATCGAGCACGAAATCAAGTGGCTCGACGACAGATGGGTCCAGAACGATTGGATCAACTTGGCTTCCCCCGTGCGCATCTGGCGGGTGCCCGCATCATCACCACCTTCGGCGCCGCCTCCAGGGACTCCGCCGCCCGCTGCGCCTCCGGTCGTACCAATCGCTGCTCAGCCCCCGCCGCCCGCTGCACCCTCCGTCGTGCCGCCCGCTGCTCGTGCAACTCGGAGCTCGACGCGCACCGCCGCCCTTCATCGCACCCGTGCTGTCCAACCACGCGTGCTGATGGTCGACACAGATGTCAAGAGCGGCGAGTTCACTTCCTCCCTTCAGCGCAAAGGATGGCTCGTCGACTCAATCACGACCGCATCGGACGTCACCGTCCAACGCGAACTTCGAGATGGTATCATCGGCGGCACCTACGACCACGTCGCTCTCTTCCTACCACTCGAAGTCACAAGCGACAACGCGCGCAAAATGATATCGATCGTCGCAGCCCTCGCTCTGGTCGCGCACAAGTCAGGCGTTCTCTTCACCATCATCGGCAACGGCTCTGACACGGCCAAGTTCATCTGGTCGCTGAAACCTATGGTAATCCTCAAGCAGACCACCTGTGTGCTCGACGCTCTGTTCCCACTATGCAGCTTCGGCGTACACACTTCGCTCTGCATGATGATCTGGACGACGTCCGAACTCGTTCAATCCAAGTTCGCTGATCTCAGGTGCACGCACAATCAGCATGCCTCGTCGGACACGCTGCCGCGCTTGCCCGAGGCAGTGAGCACCGCTCTCGCTCAAGCCATCGCGTCGACGGCAATCACAGACGTTCAACCCGAGTACACGACGAAGATCGACGGCATGCATCCCATCTTCGCCGCGCGGTACGACAAGGCTGCGACTGGCCTTCATCGGCGATCAGAGCTGACCGACGAACCTGCCCTCCGCGCCCTACTGGCCACCGCTGCGGACCTTGCAGACATGCCTACCTGCCTCTTTCATCAGGACGACGTGCCGTCGGAGCTGGTACCCACGACGGCCACGCTCCTCACGGCTTCCTCGGACGAGAACGACATGCACGACATCAGCCTCCTCGATGTACCAGACGACGACGACGGCCCAGCCATCGACGCCGTCCTCAACCTCGCCAAGGGTAAGAAGTTCTCGATCGACAGGAAAGAAGTCGTCTACTACACCGACAGTGGCGTCACGCATGCCCTTGAGCCACGTGGGATCAAAGAGGCCCTCACCTCCTTGCAGCGTGATCAATGGCTGCTCGCGATCGACAAGGAGATGGACAACCTCCGTGCTCACGACGCTTTTCATTACGTGCCTGTCAAGGAGGTTCTCGCTCAAGGCAAAAAGATCATGCGCATGACCTGGGTGTTCAAGATCAAGACGCTCGACACTGGTGCCCTCGACAAATTCAAGGCGCGCTTCTGTGTCGTCGGCACCAACCAGGTCAAAGGTCAGGACTACTTTGAGAGCTTCGCCTCAGGCGCGCGCGGCACCAGCGTCAAATCGGTCGTCATCATGACGGTCGTCGAAGGCTGGATCGACTTCCACTTCGACCTCAACGGCGCCTACCTCGACTCTGACATCGACACCGACGTCTACGTCGATCAAGCGGCTGGTCTCGACCCCGTCGTCGGGCCTAACGGCGAACGCATGTGCATGAAGCTCGACAAGGCGATCTACGGCACCGTCCAAGCTGCTCGACTCTTCACCAAGAAGTTTCGTGCCGCACTCGTCACAATTGGCTTCGAAGTCTCGCTCGACGACGAGGCTGTGTACCGGCTTGATCACAAGCTCGGACGTATCGTGCTCGCCACGCATGTCGATGACGGCATAGGTGGTGCATCCACCGCCGCGGTCAGGGACTGGATGTACGCCGAGATCATCAAACACGGCTTCTCATTCTCTCAACAGGGGGGGTGGCACACGATCCTCGGCTTTGGCGCCACTCGCGATCTTGTCAACCGCACGGTCACCATCAGCGCGGGTGGGCACATTCGCGATCTCGTTCGCACGCACCTGGCTGATGAAGTGGCTTCCACACTCAACCCCCCAACGCCGACCGCACGGACCATCATGGACTTGCAGCCAGCTGGTGAAGAAACGGCTGCCGAAGCCTCGATGCACATCGCTTGGCGTGCCAATGCCCGCACGCTCAAAGGCGCCCTGATTCACATCCAGCAGATCCATCCCGCGATCGCGCACGGAGTCAGCCGGGCCTGCGCACACATGGCCACGCCGACGCACGAGTCCTACGCCGCAGCCAAACGCATCCTTGCCTGGCTATCCCACCGTGCGGACCTCGGTGTCACCTACGGCGCCTCGCACTTAAGGAGTGCCACGGATCTGCTTCCGCCCACAGACGCCCTACTCCCTATGGGAGACGTTCGCGACTTTTCGCTGTTCTGCACGGTCGATTCTGATCTGCCAGGCAAAGGCCTTCCCGTGCGCGCTGTCGACGCCACCACGTTCATCGACAAGCAATCGCATCGGGCTCAGCTCGGATACACGATCTCCCTCGCAGGCGGGTGCATGGAAGCCGTCTCGAGACGTCAGCACTCCACCGCAGTCGACACAGCAGCCGCCGAAATGTTCGCAGCCTCGGTCGCAGGCGCCGTGCTAGTCTCCGTTACAAGCGTCCTCGCCTTCGTGTCCTTCGGCGTTCTTGGGCAACAGACGGTTCGCATCTGGTGTGATAACGAAGCCGCTGTTCTGGCTGCCAATGACGCTTCATCGATCAAACGCCTTGCGTATATCGCGCGGCGTGTCCGTTTCCTTCAAGAGCTCGTCACGCGCAAGATCGTCGTTCTCCTCAACATCGACGGCAAACAAAACCCCGCTGACGCGCTCACCAAGCACATCGAACCCAAGGCCACCTTTCGCGAGTACATGGCACGCCTGTACAACACCACGGCTTCCCTCTTCCGCTTCAGCCACACCACCTCTATGACACACCCAGCCGAGAGCTCTGACTGATTCAACTCAGGTCTCGACGCGGCTGTAGGGGGGGGGGAGAAGGGAGATGGCCTCATGCGGGGGGGAGACTGATCTCGGGGCATTTCCAGGGGAAGATGCCGGCCTGATGTGGGGGGGAGACATAGCATGCATGCCCGCATAGCATGACTTTCACGCCTCAACACTCGACGAGCTCAGTGTCTCGTCGGGGGGGGTGACACAACCGTGTTCATGTGTGAATAGTGGTGGGTGTCTGTAATCGCCCAACGCGAGGTCGATGTTTGTCCAGTTGCCTTTCCTGGCAAGTATCAGGTCTGGGTCATTCCCGGACTCTGGTCTTTGACTGGACGACAGCGACCTCGGTGGTGGTTCTCGTCTTCGTGCGTGTGCGCAGTGGCGCCAGTGCACGGCTCAGTGGAGCTATCTGTGGAGAGTATACGTCTCAGTGGAGACTATAACGCATAACATCATGTCATCTACTGGCTCTCCAATGGTAGCGGCATTATGGTCAATCGAACCTAAGCAATTGCGTGATGAGTTTGGCGTGCCACGCCACGCCATCAAGCTCCTCTATCCGCTCAAGAACCTCAACCCGACTAACAAGCTCGCGATCTCGGACTGGATCATCAAGTTCTGCGCTGCCGCCGGCCAGATTTGCGCTATGGCCTTCTCTGATCCAGTACCAAAGATTGAGTTTCGCCTTCACTTCAAGCTCACTGGCGCTGGCTTCTGGGATGATATGGACGGCATGTCCGAGGTCGAATTCTTCGACGACCTCTACAACAAATACCTCGAGCGATATGCCTTCATCAACGGCGTCGTCGCCTCCTTCATCATCGGCCACGTCGAGTGGGAGAAGGAGCCTGCGTTGGCTCGCTGCATCCGTGACCTGCCTGGCGTGCCCGGATGGGGCTCCACCGGCAACGGTAAGGCCATGTACGACTGGCTTGTCAAACATGGCTCTACCGACGACAAGCCTACGCAGGAGCTCCTCATCTCCGAGTGGTCCACTTTCCTCATCGAGTCTCGCCTCACCAAGCAGGGGCTCCCTCGCACTCGGACCGTCTTCACCGCCTCGTCGACTGCCGAAGACGTCATCGATAGAATGGCGGGACTCCTGGATCTCTACGAGAAAGTCGAGGAACATCGCTCAGCGCCGAGCCATGTGTTCATCAAGGTCATGGTTCAACTCATCTCCGATGATGTCCCTTCTCTTCGAGACTGGGGCACACGCTACATCGTCGATCTGCTCACCGGCGTGAAATCGATCACTGGCACGA
Source organism: uncultured Actinomycetes bacterium (assembly GCA_937902105.1). Lineage (GTDB taxonomy): Bacteria > Actinomycetota > Acidimicrobiia > Acidimicrobiales > Ilumatobacteraceae > Casp-actino8. The sequence goes on along the minus strand of CALGTP010000468.1, from coordinate 6,870 downwards.
GATCTGCATGGGTGGCCGGCGAAGCAAGCGCCCTCGTCCGGGCCTATCTACCCATGCGATCGCTGGCATTCTCCACGTCGCTTCGCGACGATCACGCGCCCGGCGCCCTCAACGCCCTCAACAATCAGCGCGCGGGCTCTTCCAACGGTGCTCGTCCCACTCAGTCCTCTTCCAACCGCCCGCCCTTCCAAAACAGAGCTGGCTCGAAAGACGGCTATAAGGGTCAATCGAAAGGCGCCGGTCTCAACGACAAGACCAGGTTCGGCCTCTGCAGCTTTTGTGATGCACGAGGTTGCCAGAACGCTGACAATCCCAAGGCCGGCATCGACACGTGCTCCGTCTTTGGGGGGTGCGCGTGCAAACCCAACGCCTCGCCCGACGAAGTGCAATACGTCGAGCTTCAGCGCAAGTTCCTCAAGGAGGCCGGCCCGAAGTCCAAATACCACTCGTCACCGTACCTCAAAGGTACAACGAATCGATCGAACGTCTGGCAATTTACTAAGGACCTCGCTGAACGCTCCATGGCCACCAACCTCCCGATCTCCTCCTCAGGTGTTCGCATGAGAAGTGAGAGCCGTACTCGGCAGGTCGGCCGATTCCGCACTATGGCTGCTCAGCTCATCGAAGAGGGGGACACCGAGAGCGCAGCCTACCTTTACAGGTGTGCGGATCGATTCGAGCAAGACGACTCCGACGACGAGCCCCCCGTTGAAGAGTCGGACGACGGTGCGGTTCACAACCTCGCTGCCGGCAACGAGCTTGTCGGCGCGTTCAACAGGCTTGCTCAAGTCGACGACTTTGATCGTGGCGCCTTCGCAGGGGCCGAGGGCATCTTAACCGACGAAGGCTCATTCAACGCGATGCAGAGCGTCGGCCGTCTCAACGTCCTCAGCCATAACGGAGTACTCCATCCCGACGCCTTGGACAGCGTCCTCGATGGTAGCACCGACATCGCCAATGCTTACATCCGAAGCGCCATCGAACCGGTCTCTCTCAATCCCGACGCCTTGGACAGCGTCCTCTATGGTAGCATCGACATCGCCGATGCTTACGTCCAAAGCGCCAACGAACCGGTCTCTATCAACCTTCCCGAAGTCTTGGCTGGGGATTGCGAGGATGAGGATCCCCAGAGCATCATCGCTCCAATCTTTGTCAACCACTTTGTTGGAACCTTCAATCTCGTACGATCGACGTACGAAATACCCGACGCCAAGCTCCGGCACTTCGACCTCAACGACTCCGACTCATCCGACGAGGATTTGCTCGAAGTGCCCAAAGTAGGTCGTATCTGCATGCTGCAAGGAAGCTCCTCCTCCATTCATCCCGACGATGACTTCACCTCGGAGGAGCACCAGTCTTGGCTTCAACACCTTCGACTGGCGCATGGATCGTATGAGGGCTTTACATCCGACGACTTCAAAGTGTGGCGCCTCGCTCGGCGTCGTGCTCTTCGGCGTGCCCTCGATGATCAGCCCGACAAACCAGACGAGCTCCCTGCTAGCCTGCCTCTCGACAACGCCGCGCCCGAGCAACTCCAGATTCCTCAGCCTCCGGACGTCGTGATCGACGTGAACATGCGCTCGACAGGCGACCCGCATTTCCTTTATGCATTGACCCCGAGCCTCTTCAAAACAGGCATCGTCATCAGCGATCACGTGGGTCTGGTCATCGACATCGACTCTGTGGGCAAGGATTGCGTCCGCGTGACACTTCCCGCTGGAGCTCAGGGCACGGCGCATACTCTTCTCATCGAGTTCAATGAGCTCTGGAGATGCGTCATACTCGAGATGGAACTTCCGTTCAACGTCGTCCCGCGCGTCGGCCAGAACATTGAACGCTGGATCACGATGCCATCGGTCAAAGCCACTGCCGCTTTGATGCATCTTCGACGTCATCTCGTCGACCTCTGGCTCAACGGCAAGGCAGGCGGCCTCATCTTACGCGGCTCTGACGTGCATCAGTATGCTGGTCGTCTCAACATGATGTCTTCCGGATCCAATCATGGCACTGCCGAGTCCCCCGCTAGCGATGACCCTCATGGGCGCTTTACCTTCGTCGGTTCTTCTAGTGGTGACCCCCACGGACGTTTCGACTCACGTCCCGCTGGATTCGGACGCGGCAGAGAGCTACAAACACCGCAACGGCGCCTGAAGCATCAGGCGCTCACCGGTGCTCCTCCAGCGGCCAATCGAAGCTACTCGACAACCGCCGCGGCGTCAGCTCATGCCCTGCCTCCCATGCCAAGGTATAGTCCGCCCGCCTCCGGCATACCGGCTCGAGGTACGCCTGAGTTTCTTGCTGAGTGCGCCAAGATGGCCGCGATCGAGGACAGCATTCGTCGCACAGGCACTGCGTCGAAACGCCGCAACAAGACTGTCGACGAAGCCGGCGAGAGCACTCTCGAGCCAACGTCCAAGGGCACTCTAGAAACGACGCCTCCGCCTACTTATGCCTCAGTGATTGCTTGCGAACCGACGTCGAAGGGCACTTTAGGGGCAGCGCATGTGCCTCCTTCCGACCACGCCTCTGACAATGCCCTCGACCTGGCGCCGAAGGGCACTTCAGGGGCAACGCATGTACCTGCATCAGATAATGCCTCGGACGATGATCTAGAGTCGGCGCTCAACGACGCTCACGAGCCCACGATGTCCGAGCATCTAGCCGCAACGCTGTCAAGCGCCGAAGCTATTCAATCCAAATCCGTGTCTCAGTACAGATCACTGTCCGAGCGGGTCGACTCCATCGAGCAGCGTTGGCAAGAGTCCGACGCGTCTACAAGTCAGCTTCAAGACATCGATGCACACATGCGGTACGTTCTCAAGACCTTTGAGCGCACGGACGAGAGGATCGCCAAAGTTGAACTCCACTCAAGTCACATGGAAGCAGTCCTGGTCGAGCTACGCGGCGCGTCAGCCACCGATGAACGAGCTGACATCCTTGTTCGTACTCATGTTCACGACACCGTCGAGCTTCTTGTTCAACCACGTCTTCTCGAGATTGCTACGGCTCAGAGTGCTGCCACCTCCGACACCCTCAAGCGCGTCAACCTTCTCGAGGCGGACATGGTTACGGAGCTCAACACCATCAAATCTCGTCTCCTTGACGTCGAACCTCGTATCTACCTTCCTGCTCCCGACGATGAGCTGATGGATGCGCGCGTCTCTGCACTCGAAACTCAACTTAGGCTCGACGTTGGCGATCAGGGCTTGAACCTCTCCGCCAAGCTCTCGGTAACTCGCCAAGTGTTTGAGCTTCACCAAGCTCTCGATAATCTCTCCGCCCGCGTGCTTTCTCTCGAAGCCAATCAATCTCGGCCCTCGCCTCTTTCTGGACTCGCCTCTGCGGGAACGGTCATCGTCTCGCGTCAGGCTCGTCACCTTGCCTGCTTCATCTTTGCTGCGCGTGCGACCGTTGGCACCTTCCTCGCCGGCGTTATGTTTGCTGTCCTGTGCACGTTCTGGCTCTTACAACCTCGCCTGCTGCACGCGCCGGATGGCATCGGCTCCCTCAACATGATCCACGGACATGTGAACCTGCCGAATCTCCTCAAGCATGGGACTATTCTCAAGGCCGCAGCCGACACCCGAGGCAGCAGTCTTTTCGACGGGGGGGCGACGCACATTGTGCACGAGGATGACAAGGGCGCCGTCCCTGGCAGCTGGCGACCCGACGTAGCGGGGCTTCGACTCGGTGACGACACGTTCATCCCGGCCTATGGATCTGTCCTCAAAGACTTCATTCCGCCGCCCGACGTTGGTGGTCCAGATATCCGACGACGTGTCCTTATCGCGCCCGCGGTGGCTTCCCGAGTCTGGTCAGGCACGCAGGAAGTCGACATGTACGGATCCACGTTTGTCGACTCGCCCTCTAAGGGCAAGTACCTGCAGCTCGAGGACGGGCGCATCCTCAAGCTGCGCCTCGCCTCCAACGGACTACGCATGCTCGACCTCCGCGTTCGCCCCACGGATGCCATGATCAACAACCTCGTTGCGATTCGTCCGGCTGCTCCACCTTCTTCAGCAGCCCTCTGCCGCATCACGGGCGTTGGTAAACGGCACATACCGATCGCGCCGATCGAGTTCCTACGGCTATGGCATTGCATCCTCGGGCACCTCTCGTCGCGTAGGCTGCTCGCAACGATACGGCACACTCTCGTGCTCGCCAACGTCCCTGCACTGACTCCCGACGTCGTCAAGGCATACGAAGGTGAGCACTGTGACGTGTGCAACGCTTTCCTTCAGAAGCGTGCCTCCGCGCCAGCACAAGCACCCGTCGCCTCGGGCATTCGAGCCGCCACTGAACCACCTCCGTCAGTCGGGCGCGCGCTCCGTCCCCTCTATCGCATCCTCCTCGACGTCTTTGGACCCGTCCCATGGGCCTCAGCTCAATTCGGCTACCGCTTCGTGCTCGGTCTCATCTGCGAGGCCACCATGATGCGCTGGATCTTTGGGCTCAAAACCCACACCGAGGTCGACATCGAGAGTTGCATCAACCTCTTCCTCGCGTCCATGCGGCTCCTTCGTCCCGATCTCTCCATCGACATCATTCGTTCGGACGGCGCGCCGGAGAATCGATCGCATCGTTGGTACGCATTCCTCGAAGGTCTCGGAATCCTCCACGAGCAGTCGATCGCGTACGACTCGCACCAAATGGGCGCCATCGAGAACACATGGAACCTCGTGCCGTCCGCCGGTGCCATGCTCGCAGTCTCTGACCTCGGGAAAACGCACTGGTACACAGCGCTTCGATATGCCGTCCTCCTCTCCAACATTGTGCAGTCCAACGTCACGGGTGCGGCGGAGAAGATGACGTCGGCGTTTGAACGCTTCTACAGCACTAAGCCTTGCGGTGACCACCTCAATGTGTACGGGGCGCCCATTCGATACCACGTCAAGCTGCACACGATGGGTCGCGATGACAAATTTGACGAGCATGCTCTTCCCGGGTTCTACGTCGGCCCTTCACCCGAGAACCCCGAGGAGAAGTACGTCTGGACTGGCACGCGCCACATCTCCGTCGGTGGCTCGTTCGTCATCGACGAGTCGCGCTTCCTCAAGCCCATTCACCTGAGCACCGAGTATTTTGCCTCCTGGCCCGTACCCACGCCCGACTCAACCGTGCCATCCATTCAGCTTCCGCCCCGACCGATGGCCAAGACCGCTCAAGTGCTCAAAGAGCCCTTGGCGAACGAGACCATCCTGGAATTTCGCTATGCCAACGCGGACTTCACTGCTTGGGACTGGTACTCGGGCAAAGTGGTCAGCTGGAGACGACGCGCTGACAATGGAATCGAGCACGAAATCAAGTGGCTCGACGACAGATGGGTCCAGAACGATTGGATCAACTTGGCTTCCCCCGTGCGCATCTGGCGGGTGCCCGCATCATCACCACCTTCGGCGCCGCCTCCAGGGACTCCGCCGCCCGCTGCGCCTCCGGTCGTACCAATCGCTGCTCAGCCCCCGCCGCCCGCTGCACCCTCCGTCGTGCCGCCCGCTGCTCGTGCAACTCGGAGCTCGACGCGCACCGCCGCCCTTCATCGCACCCGTGCTGTCCAACCACGCGTGCTGATGGTCGACACAGATGTCAAGAGCGGCGAGTTCACTTCCTCCCTTCAGCGCAAAGGATGGCTCGTCGACTCAATCACGACCGCATCGGACGTCACCGTCCAACGCGAACTTCGAGATGGTATCATCGGCGGCACCTACGACCACGTCGCTCTCTTCCTACCACTCGAAGTCACAAGCGACAACGCGCGCAAAATGATATCGATCGTCGCAGCCCTCGCTCTGGTCGCGCACAAGTCAGGCGTTCTCTTCACCATCATCGGCAACGGCTCTGACACGGCCAAGTTCATCTGGTCGCTGAAACCTATGGTAATCCTCAAGCAGACCACCTGTGTGCTCGACGCTCTGTTCCCACTATGCAGCTTCGGCGTACACACTTCGCTCTGCATGATGATCTGGACGACGTCCGAACTCGTTCAATCCAAGTTCGCTGATCTCAGGTGCACGCACAATCAGCATGCCTCGTCGGACACGCTGCCGCGCTTGCCCGAGGCAGTGAGCACCGCTCTCGCTCAAGCCATCGCGTCGACGGCAATCACAGACGTTCAACCCGAGTACACGACGAAGATCGACGGCATGCATCCCATCTTCGCCGCGCGGTACGACAAGGCTGCGACTGGCCTTCATCGGCGATCAGAGCTGACCGACGAACCTGCCCTCCGCGCCCTACTGGCCACCGCTGCGGACCTTGCAGACATGCCTACCTGCCTCTTTCATCAGGACGACGTGCCGTCGGAGCTGGTACCCACGACGGCCACGCTCCTCACGGCTTCCTCGGACGAGAACGACATGCACGACATCAGCCTCCTCGATGTACCAGACGACGACGACGGCCCAGCCATCGACGCCGTCCTCAACCTCGCCAAGGGTAAGAAGTTCTCGATCGACAGGAAAGAAGTCGTCTACTACACCGACAGTGGCGTCACGCATGCCCTTGAGCCACGTGGGATCAAAGAGGCCCTCACCTCCTTGCAGCGTGATCAATGGCTGCTCGCGATCGACAAGGAGATGGACAACCTCCGTGCTCACGACGCTTTTCATTACGTGCCTGTCAAGGAGGTTCTCGCTCAAGGCAAAAAGATCATGCGCATGACCTGGGTGTTCAAGATCAAGACGCTCGACACTGGTGCCCTCGACAAATTCAAGGCGCGCTTCTGTGTCGTCGGCACCAACCAGGTCAAAGGTCAGGACTACTTTGAGAGCTTCGCCTCAGGCGCGCGCGGCACCAGCGTCAAATCGGTCGTCATCATGACGGTCGTCGAAGGCTGGATCGACTTCCACTTCGACCTCAACGGCGCCTACCTCG
>CALGTP010000467.1 GCA_937902105.1 uncultured Actinomycetes bacterium | reverse complement strand
TGCTGCTTCTCGCAGACAACCTACCTCACGAAGATTCTGCTTACTGGCAGATACGATGTCAACCCCTGGACCGGCGTAGCTCGCGAACCCTGCAGGAGCGGCGCCGCTACGCCTCAAGTCCTCGATGGCCCCGACACCCGCTCCGGTGTCGACGTCGACCTGCGTTCTTGCTCCGAACGTAACGACTCTCGGCCTTGATGAAGCTCGCGATCCAGATGCGGCTTCAAGAGCACTGGCCAAGGACCTACCTCGCCCTATGGCCCCATTCTCCAAAGCGGCATAGCCATGACCTTCCCCTTTGGTGGCTTTGCTCGCGTCCACAGCGAACAGTAAGGCTGCGCCGATGTGTTTGCACATGTGACCACCCGTGATGTAGTCCATGCATTCACACGAGCACAACTTCCGATCGAACTTGGTCCTGGGTCGATCCGGAGTGTGACTGATGTCCACCTTCACTGTGTACGTTCCTCCCGGCTTGGAGGAAGCAACCCTAAAAATCCAAACAGCACCCACGCTGGGTTCCTCGACCAGCTCCGCTGTCCGGACCAGCGTCTCCATTTTACCGAACGTATTTCCCGTTGGAGCAGCTGCTCTAATCTGCCCCTTAGTGAGCTTCACGGTTCCACGCCAATCCTCAACATTGGCCTCCGGCTCCATGCCAGTGAGCCTCAGAAGAGTTTTCCACTGGCGGTGGCTCCAAACCACAACATAGGAGTAGCCACGCCAGCCGTGGTAGCAGACCACTAAGACTGCTATCCAGGTGACCAGCTTAGTTCCCTGAGTAGCCGTTTCCACTGCGGCCTCCTGGGTCTGAGCGACGTGATCACCCACTCGCGAGATGGCCAGTTCCGCCTCGTCGAAAGCTCTGTCCGCGAGCGACTTAACCCGATTCATGAGGTAAGTCATCACCGCCGACAGGATCGCCACTGCGATCCAACAGAACGGGAAGACACACGGGCCCTCAGTCCCGTAAGGATCCGTTGCTCCGAGGGTCTGCACAGGTAATGGTCTCGGCCCGTCCGACAAAGCTGCTCTAGGCCTTGCCGGCATAACCAAGGGCCACAGACTCGGATCTCCAGCAGTGGATCCCCATCCCCTGTAATCTGTCAGCTCCTCGGGCCACGGTATGTCCTCGTCCTCTTCACGTGTCGGGGCTAACCCCAGGTCAGCCATCAGCTTCCAAGCTCCGACGAGTAGGTATCGCCTTTGGTCAGGCTTGCAGACGATGTATCCGCGCCCCAACCGCTGCAAACTCCTACTCCGAGTAGCCACTGCGTAACAGCATCCGACTACCCCTTCGATGACGTTGCCCATCTGATCGTTCAGCTTGCCTATGTTCTTGGACAGAGACTCAGGGTCCAGGCCCCGATACGGGCTGAACCTCGACCTCGAAAGCTGCACCATGTCCTCGAACCAACCTGCAAGAAGTGAATTTCCAGGATCATCTGCGTCTCTGCCTCGAGCCATGTCCGACCGAGCAGCCATCAGGTTATCCCGATGCGAGGCTCGGTCCAGGGACGGAGGCCACGCGAACCTCGTACAATCAGGTTCCATCATTCCTTCTGCGTCCTCGCAACCCTTGCAACCGCGGCCTCGAGAACGCCATTGGAACTCGGCACGTTCTCGCCGAGCTTCATCGAAGAAATCACAGACGAGCGTATCGATCCTTTGGACGGCCCTCAGCCTGCCGTGTCGAGCGATCCTCGCTCCTAACGCGGCGTTGTGGGTAAGCATAACACGTAGCTCGTCTACCGTGGCTCGCCGAGGCTCCTCGTAATCGCTGCCATCTGATGATCCCGACTCAGCCGGGAAGGCTGCCGCAATCCTGCTGGTAGCCTCCGATTCCTGCATCAACCTTTGAAGCAGAACTCCGTGGTGATATTCCTCGGACTGAGTAGCGAACGGATTGACTTCGTCTGGAGCCTCCGTCGGAAGAGGGAGACTCGCGAGGACCGCGCTGACATTCCTACCAGGAGCAGCGTCGGCCTCCTCCGCAGCCGAAGCAGGAGCCGTTCTGGCCGTATGTGACTCTGAAGGGACGCTAACCGAAGCGTCACCTCGCAGGTCAAGGTCTTCGACCATCGTCTCCGGTGCTTCGAGAAAGAAGTCAATCGGCCGATGTCGATATTCCCATGATTCATCCGAAGACGACTCACTGTATGCCGTACCGTATCGATGAATCCTCGGTTCCGGGTCCAAAGCCCCTTCCCTTAGATCAATCAGAAACTGCGTGTTGCCTCCCTCACGTGGCATCAGGGGCTGTATTTCTCCACCGCACTGAGCACAAGCTCCTCTCAATTGAGCAGCCTCAGCTGGAGAGAAGACGTGCCTACAGTGCCCGCAGTAGCCACCAGTGCCTATGTACGATGCCGCATGCACCGCAGGCTCATTCAC
>CALGTP010000466.1 GCA_937902105.1 uncultured Actinomycetes bacterium | reverse complement strand
TCTTCTGGATCATGCCGAAGATCTGGGCCGACTCCCCCGGAGTCGCCAGCACGCGGGTCTGAAACGTCATGCCGTTCGTCGTGTCCTCCGGGTCGAGCCTTGCCGACAGGTGTCCCGCCTTCAGCGTCGTCGTGTCCGCCAGTCCCGACCCGACGGAGTATCCCGCGCCGCCGGGGGAGTACCACCTGTGCGTGTTCGTCGTCTGGTTCAGGAGCTGGAATGCGACGAGGGATCCCGGCGAGGCGTTCAGGTTGTTCGCTATGAGCGTCGGCGACGAGAACATGCACGATTCGAGCACGGCCGTGACGAACCCGTCCGACGTGCAGAATACGTCGGAGGTTCCGTTGTACCCCTTCGTCCCGAACAGGCAGTAGTTGGCCGTGAAGGCCGACATGCTGGCGAAGTCGATGCCGTAGGATCGGCAGGCGTGCGACTCGCAGTTGTTCAGTACGACCGAGGCGCAGTTCACGGGCGCAAAGCCCCCGTTGGCGGTCGCGCCGCCTCGTCCGCACGCCCAGGCCGTGCAGTCGTTGAACGTGTTCGACTCGGCTGCGAACGGGAAGAACCCCGCCGACTGCGAGTCGATGACGTGGCAGTCGTTCCACGTCTTGTTGCGGAAGGACGCGGAGAAAAGCGCGCCGGCGTTGCCGGTGGTGTTGTAGTCGTAGAAGATGATCTTCTCGAACGTTCGCGCGTCGTTGTTGTTGCCGAGCCTGACGAACCCAGCGAGGTTCGAGTCGAACACGGCGTCGTCGAGCGTAAAGAGTTCCGTGGAAATGTTGGAAAAGATAAGGTCGAGCTTCCCCGCCGTGGTGCTTCCCCAGTTTGAGAAGCGACACCCGTCGAAGTCAGAGTTCCCGATCGTCGTGATCTCGGCGTTGTCCATGTACCACGCCTTTGTCGGGTCGGTCGTGGTGATCCACGTCGGCCGCGTGAGGTTGGCGCACAGCGCGCCCGTGTGCGTATAGGCGAGCGCGGTCTCCGCGCCTCCGGAGGTCGAGGACAGGACGTAGCTCGTCGCACTGTTCTTGGCGATGATGTATCGCGGCTCCGTCTCGTCGTAGTTCGTGGCCCCGTTCCCCGACGGGGCGTGCACGACGTAGTCGCCGACGCTCCAGTCCACGGCATCGGCGTAGATAGCCGGATCTGCCGCCGTTCCCACGCCGGACGCGAGCGTCGCGTGGTTGTAGGCGAGCGACGCTCCCTGCATGTGCAGTACGCCCCCCGTGAGCTTGACAAGCCCGTAGTTCGCGGTCGTTCCGTTCTGGTCGAACACGAGCTTCGCCAGCGTTCCGACGGGGACCTGGCCCGTCGTGCGTCCAAAATACAACCCACCGCCGGACTCAAGCATCACGTTTCCCTTTACGGTGGCGGTCCTGCTGGACCCGGTCGGCCATTCGAGCGACCCGAGGTTCGAGACGACGATCGCGTTCCCGACGGAGCGGAACGTCGGAACGGACGTGTTCGTCCCCGATCCGAAGGTCGGGCTGGAGTCCAGCGTCATCGAGAGCGCCGCGCCCATGTTCGGCGAGGTGACCACGATGTCGTCTCCGGCGGCGGGGACGGCGTTCGAGTCCATGTAGCAGCACTGCATGAAGTTGGCCGCGCCCGAGTCCGCCGCCATGCTCGTCGTTCCCGACGCCCCGGTCGTGTCCAGCTTTATGCGGTAATAGTTCGCGGCGACGGAGGCGAACGTGTACGGGGTCGTGAACTTGAAGAAAATGTCCGTCGAGGCGACGAGGTCCGTGATATTGATCGTGGCGGAAGCCTTGTCCACCCAGCCCGCGCTGTTCTCCTGGAGCGTGGCCATGATCGTCCCGGCCGTTCCCCTGGCGACGCACTTCACGAGCACCCCGGTGGCCTTGTTCGCCGTGTTCGGGGCGGTCTGCGTGGCCGAAAAGACGCCCGCGCCCGTTACGGCGATGGACGTGGACGCGTGGACGGTCGGGGTCGTCCAGCCCTCGTCCCAGTTGGCGGCCGTGTTGAAGCTCGTCCCGGCGCCGTTTGCGATCCTATTTGCCACAGGCCGGTTGGTTACTCTTTAGGCTCCTCGGGAACGTTGTAGCTCATCTCGGTCGCGGACGCCGTCGTTTCCGACGCCTCGATGACGACGATCTCGTCGCCGACGGACGGAAGCCCGGAGGCCAGCTCGTAGGACGAGGCGAAGGCCGTGACCCTCGCGGCGACTGCCTGCTGGATCGTGGCAGGGACGTCCCTGATCTCCACCCCGGACATGACGACCTCCCCGTCGGCGCAGATGCCCACGGAGTACGCCATGGCGCCCGACGCGTCCACGGCTTCCTTCCTCTCGATGATTGCGGACCATTTCATATTTGAAAGTTACGAGTATGCGAGCGCGGCCCTGTCGTCCCAGACCTGGGAGAAAGTCGTCACGCCCCCGCCGTACTTCACGGCGAGTCCCGACGTCGAGTCGAGCCTCTTGATCCTCCACGAGGAGGCGGACGTCGCCGTGCCGGGATCCGCCTCGCCGATATACGTGATCGTGGACGAGGCTTCCTCAAGGAGGAGGACGTACGGGCCGGGGAGGGACGAGGTGACGGTGCCCGACACGGGTACCGGCGTCGCCCGAAGCTCGGCATCCGTGAGGCCGGACGCGGACGACGGCTTTGGCGGCCTTCCGCTGACGATGGTCTCACTCATACATCGAGATTTCCTTTTCGAGCTGGGCGATCTGCGACTTCAGCCCCATGCGCTTCTCCTGGAGGACGACGAACCTGCCGACGTGCTCCAGGGGCGTCGATCCGCGAGGCATCCGCCTCATGGCCTGGGAGATGCGCTGGAGGGAGTCCGGGTACTTGTTCACGAAGTCGGCGATCCCGACGAGCCTGTCCTTGGCGTCGGGAAACGCAAGCTCCGCCGGGCCGACCCGGAGGATCTTGTAAAGCTCGGCGCCGGCGAGGACGTCGTCGAACCCGGCGTCGGAGATTGTCGGCGAGAAGTCGGTCATAGGCCCATTATATCACTTCCATCCACGCGTCCGTAACCGCCTCCCAGTCGAACTTCCTCGTCCATTCCCTCATCCCGGCCACCTTCCCCGCCGACGGGGGATTTTTCAGCGCGTCAATGCACGCGGCGACCCACTCGTCCACGGCGCGTTCCTCCTGGAGTCCGAAGTCGAACTTGTACGGCTTCCCCCAGTTTTCCCTGTCGGGATCCGCGTGGACCTTGGTCCCGAAGGCGACGGTCTCGTCAAGCGCGGCGAAGTCCGTGACCACCGGCCACGCCCCTCCCGCCTGGGCCTTCCTCGCGGAGATGCAGTCGATCTCGTAGAACGCCGTCGGGTAGGCGAAGACGGACGCCCTCCGGTACATCCCGGCGACCTCCCCGTGGCTCACCCTCCCGAGCATCTCCACGCCCGGCGTGGCCTCGGCGAGCGCGATCACCTCGTCCTTCCACTCGGTCCTCTCGGCGTCCCCGGCGAACACGGAGTCCCATACGCCCCAGCCGTAGGCCCACTGGAGCCTGGCGGTCGGGACGGCCTCCCTGACGCGGGAAAATGCCCTCAGGAGCGTCTTTAGGCTCCGGTCCGGGGAGGACGTGTTGATTATCAGGTCGGGGTCCTTCTCGGCCTCCTCCTGGAACTGGTCCCAGACGATGCCGTTCTGGACGATCCCGCACTTCTCCTCGGGAACCTGCGGGTACAGGTCGCGGTGGCACTTCGACTTGAACATCACCTTCCTCACCCTTGCGATCCTCTCCTCGGTGAACTCGCCCGTCCCCACCACGTCGTGCATGTCGAGGATCACGGTGTCGCTGTTGATCTCGTAGTCGAGGGCGCGGGGCGAGCGCCATACGATCACGGCGTCCTGTCTGTCGCGGTAGTTCCACTCCCAGAACGGGCGGTATTCCACGCCGTCGAACGCCTGCCTCATGTGCCCGCAGTTGTTGTAGACGGTCACGTTCAGCCCCCTCTCGGCCATTCTCCTGGAAAGGTGGATGACGGCCTCCTCCGACCCGCCGATCCCCCTGGTCCTGGCCGTCTCGGGCGTCCATTCCTCCTCGGTGAACCCGCAGTAGAAGACCACGTCCCTCCCGGACGACTCCCTCTTGACCAGCCTGGTGTTTCGGAGGTGCGTGAGCGCGGGATGGGACCTGTATTCCGGCTCCACGGCCTCGATCCCGGCCCGAAGCTCGTCGTCCGGCAGGTCCTTCAGCCTCTCGACCAGCGCGACCACCTCGTCGGACCTCCTTGCCTCGGATTCCATGCGGACGATCAGCCTCTGCAGGTCCTCGTCCTTCGGCGTGATCCTCGCGCACGCCCTCAGCGCCTCAAGGGACAGCTGCGGGGTGCCGAGGGCGAGGTATATCTCCGCGAGGAGCCTCAGCGGTTCCAAGTCGTAATCCCTCGGGTTGAAGACGATGGCCTTGTGGTACGGGGGCGGGAGCTGGAGGCCCATCATCACGGCCTCCTTGGCCTCCTGGTTGCGCCTCATCGACATCAGGATCCTCGCGGACGCGATGTGGGCGTCCGGGTAGCTCGGGCGGGTCCCGATGGCCATGCGGATCGAGTCCAGGGCGTCCGCGAGCCTTCCCATGGACACGTAAATCTCGGAAATGCGGACGAGGACGATGTACTTCTCCTCCTCGGACTTCGACGTGGCCATGAACTTCCTGAACGCGGCGAGGGCCTTGGCGTCCTTCCCGTCGGCCTTGAGCGCGTTGCCGAGGTTCCAGTACGTCCTCGGGTCGGACGGGTCGGCCTTGGCCTGTCTCGACGCGATGGCGACGTTCCTTTTCTGCGAGTCCCTGTGCCTCGTCTCGTCGGACAGGTGGATCCACTCGATGTCCTCCACCATCTTCGAGTTCAGCTCGCGGAAGGCGTGGAAGTCCTCGTGGAGGGCGCCCCTCCACTCGACGCACCCGTCGTTCCGGAGGACGCGCGTCTTCATGTGGACCACGACCGGGTTCTTCCACTTGTCGAAGGCGTACAGGTAGTTGAACACGAAGGCGTCGCACTCCGGGTGGGCCTCGATGGTGTCCCTCAGCCTCTCGATCCCGCGAACGGCGTCGTCCGCGTCCGCCCACATCCAGTAGTCATAGTCCTTGGGAACCTGCGCGAGGGCGAAGTTGCGGGCCTCGGAGAAGTCGCCGGTCCACTCCACGGTGGAAATGACGGCCCCGTACTTCCTCCCGACCTCCTCGCACGCCGCGTTCTTCCCCGTGACCGTCAAAAAGATGCCGTCCGCGGCCTTGGAAAGCGATTCCAGGCATACGTCCAGCACCTTGGCCTCTTCGTCGCTTGCCTTGCAGATGAGAACGGCGGCCAGTTTCATATTACGTTCGTTCTGAGGTTCTAAATGCCGGGTATCTCCTGGCGAACCACTGTCCGCCCTCCCTCGACCGGAACCACTGGAAGTCGTCCTTCGACAGCTTCATGTCGAGGATCGCGTACAGCGTCTCCGGCATCTCGAACAGCTTGCGCTCCACGAGGTCGGACCCCGAGATCTCGCCGAACGAGTCCGTGGACCTCGACAGCTTCTCCTTGTTGGAACGAAGGAACGCCGACCATTCCAGGGGAAAGGTCAGCGTGTATTCCCTCACGTACGCGTCGATGAGTGTCTTTGCGGTTGTACTCATAGTATCCCTCCCCGCCCGTGAAACGGGGAGAGGACGATGACTACTAGGCCTTCAGGAATCCGTCGGCGTAGAAGTTGGACTGCTTGTTGTGCGTCTCCAGGGTGAACGATCCCGCGACGGCGCGGAAGTCGTACGGTCCGGAACGCGCGAGGTCCGTGTCGATGTACGGCTTCTCAAGGAAGGCGACCTTCAGCTTCTCCGGGCGGATTGCGAGAACCCGTCCCGTGGCGTCGGCGCTGTCCTGGAGGTAGCGGTGCGTGCGGATCATGAGGGTGCCGAACGCGGTCTCGTAGGTCGAGACGGTGCGGACGATGGCCATCATGGAGGCGTTGTTCACGACGGCGTTGGTCTTCTGGGTGAACCCGTCCGTGTTGGCGCGGAGCTGGGATCCCATGAAGATGTCCGTGGCGACGTCGCCGTTCGATCCGTCCCAGTTGCCCTTCATGAGGCCGTCGAGGATCGAGGCGGACCAGACGGTTCCCGACGTGTGGGAGGTGTGGTTCGCGGCGACCGAGGTGGCCTCGATGATTCCGGAGAGCTTCGGGACCGTACCCGACGCGCCGGAGACGAGGGTGGAGCGCACGAGGTCGAACTCGGCGCTGTTCGCCCATTCGAGCATGGCCTTCTCCGTCTGGCGGGACAGCTCGTTCTGGCCGTGGTAGTGCTGGATGTTCTGCTGCGTGCGGGAGACCTTGAACGGGCGGGCGACGATCTCGACCACGTTGGCGATCCGCGCCGGGCTCGTGAGGGTTCCTGCCGCGTAGTCGCCGGACTCCGCGATGGCGGACGAGGCGGCTGCGGCGAGGGTGTCCGTCATGTAGCTGTGGACGGTGTCCACGGCGGTCGTCTTGCCGAGCATGTTGAAGATCTGGGTCTCGCGGGCCGTGAGGATCTCGATCGCGTTGAGGACGACGTCCTCCTTGCGGGAGACGTCTCCGTAGGAGAGCAGCGTGGATGCTGTTTCTGATGCCATATTGGTTCGGAAATGTTATCCGGACCTGGGAGGCGGGCTACTTGTCGAGTCCGAACGCGTCGAGAACGGCGGAAACCGCCGACCCCCTCGCGCCCTCGAAGTCCCCCTTCTGGAGGGCCTCCCTGGACTCGTTCGTCTTGTCCCGAACCTGACCCAGCCGGGGGTTGGATTCCAGGACAGAGCGCTTCTTCTGCGACGCATCCTGCGCGAACGCCTTCTCGAAAAGGGCCTTGTAGGCCTCGCTCCCTGCCAGCTCGGACATGGATTTGCCGGTGCCGGATCGGAGTTCCCGAAGGGTCGGAAGGTACTCCTTGAACTCGGGACGCTCGGAAATGAACGTCGTCTCCTCAAGTTGTTCCTTCAGTGATCGCACGGTGGACTCAAGTTCCGTACTGGGGGAGGCCGTGGTCCTCCCGTCCGTCAGCTCGTCGATCTTCCTTTGAAGGTTCGGGACCTGGGACGTGTAGCGGAACGTGTCCTTGATGGACTTCAGGGCGGATTCCTTCGTCGTGTACTGCTTGCCTAGGAACTCGTTGAGTTCGGACAAGGTCATCGACGCGGCACCTCCCTCAGAGACGGCTCCTTCGCTGTCCGATGGGTTCCCACCCTCGGGTAAGGCGTCGGGAGTAATGTCATCTGGCATAGGCTTCGTCTGTCTTAGGTGGGGCTAAATGCCCCGCTTGGCCGGGAAACCGCGTCTCCCGGCTGGGCGGTCCATCTAGATGCGGAGGATGATCGAGTCGCTCATGACCTTCTTGAAGTATTCCTCGTTGGACTCCTGCTGGCTGGCCTGGCCCTCGACCTCCCTGAACCATCCGATGACCAGCGAGATCGCCAGCTTCCTGGTCTGGATCTCCCTGAGCATTTCGACGGGATCGGAGTCCGAGAGGGTCGTGATGTCAGCGAGGAGGACGAGCCTGTCGGTCAGCTCGGCCTTCACCAGCGCCCATCCCTCCGACCTTACGAACTCCCGGACCTTGGATCCCGCCCTGAGCTGTTCCGACGTTTCCTTGTCCAGTTCCATACTTGAGTCGTCTAATGAGGGAGGGTTGAAGGTCCTTCAGCCGGTCTAGGAGGCTCATAGGGTGTTCGCGCTAGTCGTTATCTTCTGGAGCGTGTTCGCCTCGGCCGGGCCTTGCGGTTCCGACGGCGACTGGGAGTTCGGGGGCATCTGCGCGGGCTGTCCCTGCTGCGGCGGGGTCGGCGGGGCGGGCGACTTCTTCATCACGTTCGACGAGTCGAGGCCCATCACGTCGAAGACCTGCCCGATGATCGCGCCGATGTCCACGCCCGAGTCCGGGATGGTCCCGGCGATGGTCATGGCCTGCATGAGGTTCTGAACCAGCACGCCCTTGTCGATCTCCTCGTTCGTGATGTCGATGGCGACGTCGTACTCGGTCATGTCCGGGGACTTCATCAGCTCCACGTACCTGTCGGGGCCGTTCGAGGCCATCCTCGCCAGGATCCTCGCCCTCTCGGACTCGACCATGGCGGGCGACGGGACCTCTCCCTGTGCGAGCATCTCGTCCACCCTCCGCTTCACGAGGCCGTTGGCGACCGTCTGGTCGAAGTTCCTCGTCTCGTCGATCTCGCCCGACATCCGCACCATGTCGCCCTTGGTGAGCGTCCTCGCCAGCTTCGGGAGGTAGTGCCTGGTGAGCCACCTCTGGAGGAACATCCCGACGCCCTTCCGGACCATCACGAACTGGCTCTGGGCCATCCGGTTCTGGATCACGGCGTTGGTGGCCGGGGTGGAGGACGGGAGCTGCTCGCCCGTCACGCTCTCGAAGGCGGAGGTCACCCTTCCGGCCCACGAGCTGATGATCTCCTCGTCCTGGTAGCTGGACTGGGACGCCTCCTGCACGACCATCTGCTCGATGTCGGACGGGTCGTTCACGGAGATCACGCCGTTCGACGCGAGCTTCGACAGCATCTGCGGGGTGATCCCGGAGTTCTTCCGCACCTTGAAGATGCCGAGCTGGGACACCCTCGCGCGGGCGATCCGCACGTTCATGACGGTGTTCAGGTAGATCTGGAGCATCATGATCTTCTCCGCCGGTCCGCGCCCGTGCCAGCGGTTCAGCCCCTTCATGTACCAGCACTCCTCGTATGGCTTGATGACGTTGCCCTCCCCGTCCGTCTCCGCGTTCTCCTCGATCAGGTGGACGCGGGAGACCGTGCCGTTGTCGCCGGACACCACGACGTGGCCGTGGATCATCTCCGTGTCGGCGGGGTCGCCCGTGATGACGGACCTCGGCATGAGGCCCCACCGCTCGAACACCTCGATCAGGTCGCCCTTTCCCATGGAGGACGAGTTGGTTCCGGAGAGCGACGGGTCGTTGCGGGACACGTTGCCCCCGACCAGGTCGTCCACGTTCTCCCAGCCGTCCATGGACCGGATCTCCTCGGCGGTCATGGCCGCCCTCTCGATGACGGTGGCGTCCTGCACGCTCGCCGCGGTCGGGTCGATGAAGAAGTTCAGCAGGTCCACCCGCTTCACCCTGATCCGCCTCTCCCTCCCGTCGCCCGTCACGTAGGTCTTCCAGACCACGGTGCCGTCCACGCACAGGAACCGCTCCATCTCGTCGAGCATCTCGCCGAACCCGATGTTGTCCAGCTCGTTCTTCACGAGGGACCGTACGAACGAGGCGAGGCCGACGGCGTTCGGGCGCTTGGCCCGGATGTTCACGTCCTTGGAGTCGAGGTCGATGTTCTTGACGATGGAGTCCACCACGCTCTCCGTGAGCGGGATCCAGATCTTCCTCTGGCCCGTCGCGGGGTCGGTCGGCTCGTCGAAGATGCCGTAGTAGTTCTTGCGGAGCGTCTCAAGCAGGACCCTCACGTTGAAGGCGATCTTCGGGGTCACGAACGCCGTGGCGTCCTTCCACTGGGCGTACTCCGACGAGACGAGGGCGATCGCCGCCGCCTCGGACGCGCTATTCGTACTTTTGGCCATAGAGGTTGAAGTTTAGGTCCTCGTTTTCGTCGGGGTCGCGGAAGTCGTTGAACCCGTACCTGACGGCGTCCATCGAGTGCGAGAACGCGTGCTCCGGCTCGTTGGTGATTATACCATCTTTGTCCGCCTTCCACAGGTAGTTCCGGTACTCCCTGATGACGTTCACGCTCCTCTTGGTCACGCTGATCCTCTTCCCCTGGACGAACTGGATGCCCTGCGACACCGAGCCGGGACCCTTCTGGGCCGGGAGGACGGATATCCCGTGGGACCGTATCTCGTCGATGGACTTCGGCTCCGCGCTGTCCGCGATGACGAGGCACTGCGTCCCGATATTTTTGATAAAGTCGGCTATCTGTGCGTTTGTCAAGCCCTTCCGGTAGAACTCCTCGTCGAGCACGTACCCGCCGTTCCAGTAATATATCGAGACCAGCGCCGACGGGTCGTTCGTGTAGCCGAAGTCAAGCCCGCGCCTCTCAAGCCGTGCCTCGTGGGGAACGGAGTCGATTATCGCCCAGTCCCTGTACACCTTGCCCTCGACCTCCCCGAGCTGGCCGTCGCCGTACACCTTGAACCACGCCTTGTTCGACCTTCTCATCTCGATGGCCGCCACGATCTCCGGCGCGAGGGCGTCGTTGTCCCTGTAGGTCAGGACGATGTGGTCCACGTCGTCGCGCTTCCCGAGGATCTCCGTGTAGAACCAGAACTCGTTCGTCGGGTTCCAGTCCAGGAAGACGAAGTCCTTGGTGCGGACCTCCAGCTGGTTGAACGCCTCCAAGAAGACGTTGTTCGCCTCGTTTATGAAAAGCCTGTCGCGCCTCGCGCCCCGGAGCTTGTCCCCGTTGTCGGTGGAAAAGAACTCGATCTGGCTCCCCGTCCCGAACAGGTACACGGAGTCCGTGGAGTTCCACGCGTCGTCCGTCCAGTATCCCTGGGCCTTCATGATGTTCTTGAAGTCGCGCAAGGCCCCGCGCTTCAGGTGCGGGATCGACTCAGAGACCACGCTCGTCAGGGTCGGCTTCCGGTCCGTCTGCGCCAGGTGGATCAGCAGGATCAGGATCGACACCGTCTTGGACGCCGAGGTTCCCCCCTGCACCGCCCGTATCCTTTTCCTCGTCGCCATCACCTTCTTGGTCGCTTCGGTCATCTTGTACATAGGCTCCGAGGATTGGCGTGGGAAGGTCCTTGTCGTTCGTCGTTACGTCGCTCTTGGCCTTGAACGCCCTGTCCTTGCGCTCCAGGTACCACTTGGCCGTGTCGGGCCTCTCCTCGGTCCTGATCGCCCTTGCCACCGACATTCTGGCGCGGAGCCTCACGTCGTCCTTCAGCCTCTCCTTTCGATTAATATATTCGGGATTCTCCCGCTGGTACTTGTAAAGCGTTCCCGGGCTTATCCCAGCGATAAAGCAGGCCGCCTCGTCGGAAGCCTCGGCCATGAATGCGTCGTCTAATTTTTGCAGGACCTCCGGCGTCATCACCGTCGGCCTTCCGGGTCCTTCCATATCGCCATTGGTTACCAGTGCCACATCCATATTAGTATCCCCACTCCCCCGAACATGATGCCGATGAAGAGGTATCCCATGTCATCGTACCGCCGTTATCCTCGCCCTTGCAATCTCGCAGTAGGCGGGGTCCATGTCCATCCCTATGAAGTCGAAGCCCTCCATGACCGCCGCCTTGCCCGTGCTACCGCTTCCCATGAAGGGGTCGAGGACGGTTCCGTTCGGCGGGGTGACGAGGCGGCAGAGGTAGCGCATGAGGCTTTCAGGCTTTTGCGTCGGGTGCCCTTCCTTCCTGACCTCGCATCCGCATCTTGCGCAGACGTTTTTTCTTGACGACAATTCCGATGTGGCAGGGACGGCAACGCCCGTACAGCGGCCAGCCTTCCCTTGAGAGATACCAGTCGTCCTTTCCGATTCTCTTGAACTGTCCGCAGACTCCGCAAGGCTTCCACCATTCTCCGTCCCTGAGCTCGCATCCTCCGTGGATCCGCTTGTGAGTGACGGCATCGACGAGTTCGAGATTGGAAAGCACGTTGTCTGTCTTGTCGTGGTTTCTGTGGTGGACGCTGAATCCTGCGGGGATTCTTCCGTGGGCTTGTTCCCAGACGACGCAGTGTTGGAGTCGAAGCCGTCCCTCGAAGTTCCCTCGGAGATATCCGGTCCTTGTGAGGTGGAATCCGTCCTCTCGGTTTGATTTTGGTCCGCGCTTTCCCATGACCCAATCATAGGTGCTTCACAGTCGCAAGTCAAGTAATTCCAGCGCTCCGCCTTGCTCGCCTTGGCGCAGTAGAAGAACCTGGAGGCGGAGCCTTTGCTCGCTGTGATTGCCATGCTTGTGAAGCGTCCATGATCTCCAATGCTGACGCTTCCTGTCGTGCCCGAATACTCACCGGCAGGTCGCGCACCGCTCGTCGTCACGGGAAACAGCCCCGTGACCTCCCCGCTCCCGTCGTGGATCAGGTTGGCGGGCCAGCGGCCCTGTGACGTTGATGGTAATGTCGGTTGCAAGCCGCCTTCATAAAGACCGGAGCCTTCTTTGGTTCTTCCTGCTCTCCCACTCTCAACTGTATCCGTCCCCACCCTGCACCCGTCCACGTTTATCGCCCCAGTCCCCCATTCGAGGACGTTGGAGGCCACGGTTCCCATAAGGGGCTTCCTGGCGACGGTTATGGGTTCGAGGGCGGGCTTGAGGGCGGTTCCCCAGCCGGACCATTGCTTTGCCTCTTCGGTGGCGGGAGCTGTGACGTCCAGCGTGGTGGCACCGCGGTCGTTGTCCTGCCCTGGCGCTACTGCCAAAAGGTTTCCGAGCGACTGCCCCACCACATCGCGCTCGGCCTCTGCCACCAGCTCGGCAAAATGCCTAAGTTCGGGCCAGTCAGCGGCTATGGCCTGCATTACCTTGTCGCTTGGCATTTGCTGCCCGGCCGGGCGGCCTTCGTACCAAGACCAAAGCGTAACGCCTCCGCAGTAAGTGCCGTCTGCCTCGGTGATGCTTATTCCTCGTTTCTGGCGTGCCGCCTTCAGAGCCGTGCCGATCTCAGCAGTAAGATGGGAATTGCCGCCACGCTTGTCTATCGCCTTGCCCACGTCCAGCGATTTCGGGAACCCGCTCCCGTACACCCACGCGATCATGTCCCGTATCTCGAACCCGGCGTCCTCGACGTTGCAGGCCATCCGGTGCTGGGTCCTGGTCCCGGCGAACGAGAGCAGGTGTCCTCCCGGCTTCAGGACGCGCAGGCACTCCTTCCACACCTCCACGGAGGGTACGGACACGTCCCACTTCTTTCCCATGAACTTGAGGCCGTAGGGCGGGTCGGTGACGACGGAATCGACGGAATTGTCCGCCATCTTCCGCATCTCCTCAAGGCAGTCTCCGTTGATTATCTCCATAGTCTATTCGTACATCAGGTCGATGGCGGCCTTCCTCCTAGCCCACAGCCCCGCGTTGGACTTCCTCCTGTACGGGTGCGTCTCGTGCGCGTCGTGGTCGAAGGCGACGGCGGGATTGGAGGGATCGACGAGGAACCTCATTCCCTCCTTGGACATCAGGTACGCGCTGTCCACGTTTTCCCATCCGAACCCGTCGTCGTAGCGCAGGTCGAAGGCCGTCTTCCTGATCGCCTTCCCGGGGGCCATCCCGAAGTCTATCTCGAACTCGTCGTACTTGGCCTGCGATCCCGGCTCCCTGTATTTCCTCCAGTCCCACGCTATGCCGTCCGGCGTCGTCTTTCCAACCGGCATCGTGACGCAGGCCTCCGGGTGTTCCTCGTGAAACTTCCAGCACCTCTCAAGCGCGTCCGGCCCGATCTCGATGTGGTCCTGGAGGAATACTACCAGCTCCCCCCTGGCCTCCCGGAGCGCGGCGTTCACCTGGGCGCAGAGGTCCGGCCTCTCTCCCGGTATGGAAAGCCTCGGGAGCCATTCCCACTCGTCCCTCGGCATCGTCTGGGCCTGGAGGGTCCTGAACGCCGTCTCAAGGCCCTTTGGTCGGATGCTGGGAGTTATCACGCTGATCCTCATGCTAGGCGAGCAGGCACGCGCCCACGGAATAGGTCGATGCCACGGATCCGCCGTGGGTCACCGTGACCTTCCACGTCTTCGGGAGGACGTCGCTGGCCGTCGCGTTGGCCACCGCCGTCAGGCCCGGGTAGATCCGGTAGGAGTTCGTTGAGATCGAGGTTACCGCCGCGCCCGTGAGGAGGGTGACGCTTGCTCCCGAGGCGGGATCCGTTCCCGTGACGGACAGCGTGAGCGAGGTCGCCGCCGATCCCTGGGTCGTCGTGATGACGGAGGCCGTGGCCGTGTTGCCCGTGAGCGACGAGCTGTCGGCGGTGATCTGCGCGACGTTCTGCGCGGCGAGCGCTCCGTTGAACGTGATGGTCATCCCGGGTCCTGCGGGGGCGACGCTCACGTTGGCGCCTCCCACGGAAGTGAGCGCCCGGAGCGCCGTCTCCACGGTGGCGGCGTCCGCGTTGTACGCGAGCGCCCCCGTCGTGTCCGCGCCGAACGTGAGGGTGTACGTTCCGGCCGTGGCGTCCACGAGGAGCGACTGCACCTCGTTCGTCGCGTCCGTGACCTCCGTCACATTGAGGACGACGAGAACTCCCCTGGCGGAGTCGTTGTTCTGGATTTCCGACGAGTTCGTGGCGGACCTCTCCGCTGACGCGAGGATCGTCCTGTCCTCCGTCCTGACGCTGTCAAACTTTCCCATATCGTTGAAAATTAGGCGTTAATGCCGACATTATATCACGGATTGGCGTCGCTCGGGCGGAATATCCAGACGAAGCTGTCCTGCGTGGAGCGGTCGTCGAACCGCAGTCCGTCAAGGTCCGGGCTGTTCCACGCGGACCTGTGCGTCTCCCACTCGTTCCCGTTCACCGCGCCCTGCGGGAAGAATCCCCTCGGCGTGGACACGAGGACCGTCGCCCCGCCTTCCGTCGCCCTCCGCAGGAACGCCAGGCCGTCCGGCTTCTCCCAGTGCTCGATCACGTCGATCAGCAGGACGAGGTCGTATCCCGACAGGTCGGCCTCCAGGCCGTTGCCCACGGTCACCCTGTCGTACTTGGCCTTCAGCTTGAAGTCCCTCACGTACGGCTCGAAGACCTCGACGGCGTCCACGGTAGCGGACGTGTACTCCATCAGGAGGCACCCGTACTTCCCGTGTCCGGGGCCGATCTCAAGGACCCTCTTCGGGTTCAGCTCGACCGAGATCCCCACGATCCTCTCCACGCTTCCCAGGAACGACGTCGGCATAGGTTTCCAATAGTTTCAAAAGCCCCTCCTCGACATTCTTCGCGTACGTCTCCTCGTCCCACCTTCCCATGATCCTGTCCCTGGTGTTCCTCGGCACCAGGCGGATGATCTTTTCCCGGATCTTCTCCGGCTCGGGATCGACGATCCAGTCCTCGCACCCCGCGTCCCTGAGATATTCGCAGCACTTCTCGTTGTCCGACATGACGACCACGGGGGTGTTGCACGCCAGGGCCTCCAGCACCGTGCGCTGGGAGCCTCCCACGTTCTTGGAGGTTATCAGCACGCACTTCGACTGGACCATCATCATCCTGCTCGCCTCGGCGTTGACGTTCGGCATCACGACGACCCCCGATTCCATCGGCCTCTCCCAGCAGTACCTCTCGGAGACGGGGTACATGAAGCCCGCGCACATCGTCCTCATGCCTCTTGTGGCCTCCAGGAACAGGCCGTGTCGCTTCCAGTCGGCGAATACGGCGGGGAAGACCGCGTCGAGCGTCCTGGGGGCGTTTCCTAGCTCCTGGAACAGTCCCGTGTTCGCCCCGAACGCGATCGTCACCGGCAGGTCCGGCTCCTCCGCGAGGAACTTGGCCCTGTACTCCTCGTTCTCGACGAAGACGTGGCCGAAGCAGTAGCGGTTCGGACCGGCCGTGTTGCCCCCGGCGAAGCAGATCGCCATCGGGATCCCCAGCGACGCGAGGGGCTTGGCGTGCGGACGGGTCATGTCCCCCCAGTGGAGGATGACGTCCGGCTTGTAATCGCGGATCTCGCCCACCAGCTCGTCCCCGGCGACCCTTGAGCGGATCGTGAAGTACTCGTGGGGATAGTCGGCATGGGTCCCCACCGCGAAGAACGCGACCTCGTGGCGCGTCATCAGGATGCGGAGGGCGGCGGCGAGGCCGTCCTTCCAGCCGATGGCGTGCTCCGGGACGATGTCCCAGTCCCACAGGAATGCGATCCTCACACCCCGTCCCTCTTCTCCGCCGGAAAGTGCTCGAACCTGAACGAGTGCGCCACCTTCACGTCCACCAGGTCGTCCTGGGGAAGCTTCAGAAGCTCGGCTACCAGCTCTGCGACGGTCTGCATACGCGCTTCGGTTATCCGCCACGGCAGGAACGCGGCGTCCTGTGGGCGTCTGGGTTATAGTCGGCCTCCGCGAGCGCCCGGCACTCCGGGGACTCGCAGATCTTCTTTTTGTATATCGTCCACACGGCCCCGAGGGGGCAGTAGGCGCAAAGTTCGTCCTGCATATTGGAAATGGTCGTCGGCCCCGTTGCGGGGGTTGGCCGTTTTTGTTTCGGTTGCCCCCGCGCTCCCTTGAGAGTGGCCGTGTCCCATGGTTACGCGCAGTAGGAGCCGCGAACGGTGGGGCCAGGTACCCCACGGAAGGAGCCAGCCCGTCGTTCTTCCATGGTTTCCACGGGAGGGCGGGCGTTGCAAGGGCAACCATACCATACGTTATCAACAGACGCACATCGGCTCGGGTTTTCCGCACGTCCGACAGTTCGGATACCCGTCCATCTTCATGGAAGGTTTTTTTTGCGAAGCGAGTATATTCTTATCATTCTTTACCTTCTTACATTCTTCTTTAGTGTTCACTAGCTGTTCACTAGCTGTTCGCGAGCTGTTCACTAGCTGTTCACTTAGCTGTTCACTTCCTTGGTAAGTCTTCCATTTCTTGACTGAGATTAGCCGACAATCAGCACTCATTAGCTGTTCAATTAGCTGTTCACTTTCGAAGAACTTTAGCACTCGCTGTACCTTCGACTCGGAAATCTTCAAGTCGTCGGCTATTTCCTTGCGCCCGACGGTGCGCTGTCCGGGAAGAAGAGCGAGGGACTTTCCCCTGAAAATCACGCTTCGGCTCTCGTGCATCGAGTGGAGCAGTATCCACGTCCAGATCGCCAGGTGGTCGCCGTCGCGCATCACGACCGGGTTGTCCAGGAGCTTCCTATGCAGCTTGATCCATCCGTTTGTCATAAAAAAGCTATCAGCTCTCCCCGTTGCACCCCCAGACTTACGTCAGGGCACGGAGAGATTTGATAGCTTTCTTAGGCTGGGCATGGTGCATGATGCCCAGCTAATCCTTTCAATTATACGACTTTTTTGTTGGAAAGCAAGTCCCACCTGTTGATGAACGTAGACCATCTTGCCCACGACTTGAACTTGGAAAACGGCGTGGTACCTATGGACACGATGGTGGCAAGCTCCTCGGCCGGGACTATCATCCAGTACGGGCTACCCTCGTATATCCCGCACGCCGCCAATACGTCGAAGTTGCCCTTATTCCTTGTGAAGTCGAACGTCCATGACCCGTCCTTTGAGAGTGATGCCGTCTTTACCTCGACGCGGCATCCCTCGACCATGAAGTCGTATATTTCAGTCTCACTGACGTCGGAGCATGAAAGTCCGAGGTCGGACATCTTTGACGAGAACATTGTCTGTCCAAGCTTTCCAACACCACTACACACGGTCTTTCCACGCTTCCTTGTCGTCGGCGTATTTTTTTCTCCGACCCGTGACGATCTTTCATCTCTCGACGATAGGATGCGGGCAATCTCATCAATCCAATATTCCGTATCCGTTGGTCCAGAACCTTTTTTCTTTGCGGGAGAAACGATCTGGTGGATCCTTTGCCTGGTCAATCCGTACTTTTTTGCAAGGCTACTGACAGACCATCCCCTGGACATATCATCCTTGATGGAATTGTTCCTTTTTGTGTGTTCCCTCATACAACGACATCATACATCCTAGGTTGTCGGAATGTCAATACTAGAACATATATAACTTTATCCACAGGACAAAACAAAGGTTTTTCTTAGCAAAACAACTATTGACAAGTCTCTATGTACCGCGTACAATAGGGTTATAAGTCACTCAGGCATTGCAATATGGAACCATTCGACGAGGATCATTCGAGGGAGATGTTGGAGCAGATGGCCGAGACAAACAGGGCGAACGAGATTCACGCCCGCCACGCCTGGAGCAAGTTCGCCTTCCTCACGGGGGACGACACGGAGGCTCGGTGCCGGAGGGGGGCCTGCCTGACGCGGGACCTCGTGTACTCCGAGGACGGCGTTCCCGCGAAGTGCAGACACTGCGGAACGCAGGGCGACCCCTGCGCCCACCCGAACTCCACCCACTGCACCGGGTGCCGGGCCGTATGAGGGGCCTCGGATGGAGGGCGTGCCGGAAGGCGTACCGCCCGGGATGGGAACTCTGGCTCCTGCCCGCGCTGATAATTCTCACGGGTTTCGCAAACTAGTATGGACATCAACACGGAAAGGATGACGGAGCGCCAGTTCTCGATGGTCTGCTACCAGCTCGGGAACTCCGCGAAGGGCTGGGCCTCGACGTGGCTCCCTCCCGCGTGGAGGAACATGCCCGGCAAGCCGGAGGGCGAGTTCGACTGGAGCGACTGGAACCTGATGGTCTGGATGAGGTCCAACCTCACGAAGACCGCCGCCTCCGCCCTCATCACGGCGGTGTCGGAGGGAAACATGGAGGGGGCGAAAATAATTCTAACCAGTAACGGGTGCCCAATCGTATGAGCGTAAAGAAACTATATTCAGCGGACGGAAAGCTGTTCCCGGTAACGTTCCAGACCTCGGTTCTCCATCGTTTCATGGGGACCGAGAAGCTGTCCGATCTCCTCGACAGGTACCAGGCGTCGAAGAAGCGCAGCGGAAAGCCCAGAAATCCGAAGAACACCTACTCCGTGACGGAGAACGACGTTTCCATGTGGCGCGAATGGGTGGCGGGAAAATACATCGGGGATGTGGCCAAGGAGAACGGCCTCACCCCGTCGAAGCTGATCTATCGGTTCATGCTCGTCGGCAAGGAAATGGGAAAGGTAACCTCATAATATGAAATTACTACTCGCCAAGATGCTGAAGGTACAGAAGGCTATCAAGCCGATCCCGAAGGACGAGACGAACCCGGCGTTCAAGAACAACGGGAAGGTCGCAAGGTATTTCGACATCAACTCGGTCGTGGCAATGCTCCGACCCGTGCTGAACGAGGCCGGGCTCGTGGTAACGCAGGGGCTGGACGGCGGGAACATCGTTACGACCGTCGCGGACCCGGACTCCGGGGAGGAGAGGTCGTGGTCCTTCCCGATCCCGGCGATGCAGGACGTGCAGAAGCTCGGGGGCGCGATCACGTACCTCCGACGCTACTCCCTGGTCAGCCTGTTCCTCCTGGAGGCCGAAGATGATGACGGCAACCACGCCTCCCAGGTCGCTCCCACGGCCCAGAATCAGCCTGTACAGGCGTCCAAGCCGACGGCCCCGGTCCAGGCCCAGCTCGGCACCAAGGTCTGTCCCGGATGCGGGAAGTCGTGGACCCCGAAGGCATCTTACGAGACGACCTGCTACCCGTGCTACCTGAAGGCCAAGGACGCCCCGGCCACCACGGTCGGGCAGGAATACCCGCCGGACGACGGGTTCGACAAGCTGTCGGAGATCCCGTTCTAGCCGAAGTTTCTGCCCGTCCCGTGGGCAAAGGGGGTGCGCGGTCTACCCGCGATGACCCGGCGATCCACGGACGGGCGGAACCCCAGGCCGGATAGTACAGAGGATAGTGCCCGTCTTTCCTAAAGACGTAACGATGGTTCGATTCCATCTCCGGCCACCAATATGAGACAGGACAGGGAATGCTGGTACTGCGGGACGATGGAGTCCGTCGAGCCGATCCACCTCCACCACGTCGAGAAGCGGAGCACCAGCCCGGACAGGATCGACGACGAGTCGAACAAGATGCCCCTGTGCGTCCCGTGCCACGTGGCCACGGAACGCTCGGACAAGTTTTACAAAATGATGCAGACCCTATGGAGACGACGTTCGACCTGATCGTAGCCGAGATGAAGTCGCCCGAGGTAATGACCCCGAGGAAGGTGATGGAATACATGGTCTGGCTGTCGGCGGCGTACGCGGAGTGCCACGGCAAGGCCACGGAGGCGCGGATAGCGAGGGGGCAGTACGAGGCTTCGCTGATCCGCGACGGACAGACCTCCTCGGCGGCCAAGGCGCTCGCCAGCGTGTCCGACGCCGGGATCGCCGAGCTTCGGATGTGCGCCGCGCTGAAGTCCACAGAGGAAATGATCAGGTCCCTCAAGAAGGCCGGGGCGTTCCTTTCCGAGGAATCTAGAAACCTCTATTGAAAAGATATGAACGACACTACGAAAAGAATCGCAATCGCCATAGTAGGGATCGTCGCCCTCTCGTTCGCTTTCGTGCTCTACCAGGGCATGGTCGCCCAGCCGAGGGCCGAGATGAACCTGGCGGAAAACGTACGCCAGCAGGGGATCGAATTTGCCAACGAGCAGAAGCTCATGCTGGCGTACTGCCTGGACTCAGCCGACACCGCATACTGGGCCTGGATCAAGCTGAACATGACCGAGAACGCCGACGGATCGTACAGGGGATCGACGTACAACTGGGACAAGGCGGCGGGAAACAAGAAGACCGCAGAGGACGCCTGCTACCGCCAGTTTTCCAAGTAGCATGTACCGCGTCGAAGTCCCAAGCCTCCCCCCGTCGCTGAACAAGTTCTACGCGGGGATGCACTACCGGAAGCGGAAGGAATACGCCGACGAGTGGCACGGGCTGTTCCTCGGGGCGTTCAGGGAGGCAGGGATTCCCCGCCCGCTCCCGTACCCGATAACGCTGGACGTGACCCAGTTCTCCTGCCCCGAGAGGGACTGCGACAACTCCGTGATCTCCGCCAAGTTCGCCCTGGACGCGCTGGTGGGGGGAGGCTGGCTCCCGGACGACTCGCCGGAGTACGTCAGGTGCGTGGTGCTACATTCCGCGAGGTGCGACACGAAGAGGAAGAACAAGACCGTAATCCTCATACTATGATCGAGACGCTCAGGAGGTGGATGGGATACCCGATAACGAGGGCGAGGGCGCGGAAGGCGTACCACGCGAGGACGACGATAGCGAGGCTGATGGCCGAGGCTTACGCCACGGAGTCGCACTACCTGCGGCACCTGCTCATAGGGAAGGCGGACGCGGAGTGCCGGTTCCTCATGGAGCATACCGGCTGGGACAAGGTATGAGGGCGAAAAAGAAGGCTCCCGAGCCTGCGAAGAAAATCTGCGTCCGATGCAAGAAGAAGACCCGCCTCACCTTCGGCCCGAAGGAAGACCATTGCATCCGTTGCTATATCTATAACTTCAAGTCCTGAGTATGCCCACCGCCAACTACTCCATCGTAAGCGGAGACTGCCTTGAGGAGATGCGGAAGATGGCGGAAGGCTCCGTGAACTGCTGCGTCACATCCCCGCCGTACTTCGGCCTGCGCGACTACGGCGTGGACGGTCAAATGGGATTGGAACAGACTCCTGACGAGTACGTCGCGTTGTTGGTCGCTGTGTTCCACGAGGCGAGGAGGGTGCTAAGAGACGACGGGACGCTGTGGCTGAACTTAGGTGACAGTTATGCCGGGGGAGGTCATGGAGGGCATTCTGACAATAAGGCCGCGATAGGGGTCACGGGTCCCCGATACAACAAACCAGTCGGTCTCAAGTCGAAGGATCTCATCGGCATCCCGTGGCGTGTCGCGTTCGCATTGCAGGCGGACGGCTGGTATCTCCGACAGGACATCATCTGGGTCAAGCCGAACGCGATGCCGGAGAGCGTGACGGACAGGTGTACCAAGAGCCATGAGTATGTGTTCCTTCTTTCCAAGTCGCAGTCGTATTACTACGACAACGAGGCCGTGAAGGAACCTGCGGTATCCGTAGGCCGTATCCCAGGAGGAAATCTAAAGGTTGACGCAAGTCGGAATGACTCGGGCAGTGACATGACGGTACCCGTCGCTCCCATGCGGAACAAGCGTTCCGTATGGACGATAAGCACGCGGCCGTTCAAGGGAGCCCACTTTGCCACGTTCCCTGAGAAGCTGGTGGAACCTTGCATCCTTGCTGGTTGTCCCTCAGGCGGAACCGTCCTCGACCCCTTCATGGGAAGCGGTACGACCCTCGCCGTCGCAAAGCGTCTCGGAAGGAACTCCGTTGGAATAGACCTCAACCATGACTACTGTGAGATAGCGAGAAAGCGTATCGAGGATGTCGTCATTGAGAACAAAATAGCCCTATGACCGCCAACTACTCCCTCTGCTGCTCCGCGCTCGTCACGGTCGGCGGAGAAGGCATGACGCACTATTGGGTCTGCTTGAATTGTGACAAAGCGTGCGACGCCGTGAACGCGGAGACTCGCTCCTCCTACTGGTCCGACTCGTTCGAGAAGCCAAGGCCCCCGTCGCCCTACCCTCCCGCCTGGGCCGTCGTCCTCGTCGGCATCGTAATGGCGCTGTGCTGGATGTGGCTGTGAGGCTGATCGACACCTAACCCAACCCCTATGACATTCGACGAGATCGTGAGCAGGCCGAGAAGATTCCGTTGCCGTGGAAAGGAATTAGAACTGAGGTCGGAGGCTACTTACCTTGATACAATCTGTCTGTGGGCCGAGGACAAATCAGGTTGGACGCACTTCAGCCGCTCCGACGTCTCCGAGCTGACCCCGCTCAGCTTCGAGGGCAGGGGGATCGCCATCGGGGATGAGGTGCAGTACGACAAAGTTTGGTATCAAGTATATGGGTTCTTCTGGCTTGAACGAAAATGGAAAATCTTATCCGTAAGAAATAATAACTTCGACAACAGTTGCTGGTTTTTTGAGCAAGGTGACATCACCGCCCACCGCACCCCCAACGACGTCCCTCCCCGCACCGTCGAGCAGGTCATCGCCTCGCTCCCCGACGCGGACAAGGCGGTCGTGATGAAAGCGTTAAACAAATAACCAACAATCCTATGTCCCGAGGAATCAACACAATGGAAGACGCGCTTCAGGCGGAGGACATGAGGCGGGACGCTAACTTCGACGCCCGCCTTTACAAAATCGAGCGACGCCTGAACTCGACCGGCGTGCACTCCGAGAACTTCTGGACGCGCTCGTTCACGATCCTCTTCCACTCCGTGGTCGCGCAGGTCGTGATCTGGTCCTCCATCTGGCTCCTCGCCGTCCTGTTCGTCGGCATTATCGCCATCCTTGAGGCGTGATGGCCTATGAAGAAAGAAATCGAGCTTGGTACGCTCCGCGAGGCGGCGAGGCGGAAGATTGAGAAGAATGAATGGTCGCTTCGTTCCTGCTGGAACTGCAACTCGGGACACGAGTACATGAAGGAATGGGACGATCCGATCTCATGCTTCCAGTGCGGCCACTGGTACTTCATGGGAGCGGACATCACGGAGAAGTGATATAATCCTTGACAGTTCCTTCGTTCCTTCCACCGCATATAGGCGGACACCCCCGAGGAACCCCCTCGGGCGTCCGTCCCGTCGAGTATTGAACCATCGTCTAGTGGCAGGACACCCGTAAAAATGCGGGAGACATGAGTTCGACTCTCATTGGCTGCAATGTTCCTAGGACATCATTGTGCTAATACTCGACGGGACGGGCGTAAAAAAGCACCCGAAAAAACAAGTCCGTTTGGTCTTCACCAGTCCCACGGCGCAACCTCATAATTCGTAACAAAAGCATAGGTGAAGCGGGAATAACCACCCAGGATATGAAGAACGCCTTTCAGAGAAGGAAGAAGGAGAAGCGAAAGAGGTCGGCGCTGGACCACGAATGGCGCAAGGGACTGTCGGCCAACGTAAAGATTTTTTACAAGACAAGGGGATTGAGGATTTCCGAGGAGCAGTAAGCTCCCTCGGGCGTCCGTCCCGTCGTAAAAACGAATATAGTTTCCGTGGGTTGCCAAAGGCTCCAATGTGCAGGCAACATCTAGCCCGGCAAATAACAAAGCGGCTGAAGATATGGGTAACGCCATTGAAATGCAAAGCGCATACCGCGGAGTGTCCCTAGCCGGGGAATAACTGGACACCAGTTGGAGCCACGGAAATTATATTCGTAACGTGTACGACGGGACGGGCGGCTCGCATACCCGTCCACGGGGACCCGACTTGCAATGTCCGGGTCCCTTTTTGTAAGCGTGGTACAATGGAGACAGATTAGCGACGGCAATCGGAGGATAGTCGGTCCCCGCAGGTCGTCGGGTGCGCTCGTCAGCCGGAGCTGGCGGCCAGGAGAAGCCCGACGACCCACGGGGGCAATCCCGCTCCAAAGGAGGTCTCAATGGCCACGACCATAGGTCTTTCCTGTCCGGACTGCAATTTCCCGTGTCCCGTGGCGTTCGCGCTGCTCACGGACGACATGAGGATCGTATACCTGTCCTCCTGCCCGCGATGCGCGGACGGGGCCACGGTCAGGTGCTACAAGCCCATTCCGCTCCGCACGTTCGCGGAGGCGGCGCAGGCGGGACTGCCGATCGTCTCTTACCAGAAGAAGGAGGAATGATGGAAGCCTTTTCAGCCCAGGGAACCTGCGACAACTGCGGATCCTTCACCCGGTCCGTCGGGGCCACGGGGGACGACGCGCTCGTCTTCCTCCACCACGAGCACGGCCACGAGCACGGGCACTCCTTCAGGGGAGTCGTCACGGTCAGGACCGCGACCGCCGAGGAGTTCGCCTCGCGCGGATCGCCCAGGCGGACGCGCAAGTGAGCCGCAAGAAGCGCGAGGCGTCCCACGAGGACGTGCGCTACGACCGCCACCACGTGCGTCCCAGGTCGCGCGGGGGCGGATCGAGGGACAACATCGTCGTCCTTCCCCGCCGGTGGCATTCGATGTGGCACGCGATGTTCGTGAACATGACCGTGGAGGAGGTCCATGAGTACCTCGGCGCGATCATGGTTCCCGGAACCGACTGGACGTACAAGTCCCTGTACGCCCTGCGTCTTTCCATCATGGGGAGGGAAAAATGAGCCGACTCTACTGTCCGACGTGCAAGGTCCGCCTTCTGGTGGGAACCAGGGAAATCGCCATGTGCAAGAACTGCAGGCGCCTGTTCGACCTTCGGAGGCGCCCGATGGAGCCGGAGCGAAGGCTCCACCCGCTCGTCCTCGTCGCGACGCTCGCCCTGTTCTTCGCCCTGCTGGTCGCCGTCGTCGGCGGAAGCTAAACGCAATAGCCGTCCGGTCTCGGACGGCTACTTTTTTCCCTATGCGTTCCCGATCTCCGCCTGGAACTCCTTGCACTTCTCGATGTGCGCCCTGTACGCCTTGTCCCGCGACGTCAGCTCGACGTTCCTCTCGTACAGCGACTCCAGCTTCATGGACAGCTCGGCGACCTTCGTCCGCATGATGGCGTTCTCCTCGCGCAGGAGGGTCATCTCGCACTTCAGCGACTCCATGTCCTTCCGGATCATCCCGGCGTACTCGAACGTCTCGTCCGTGATCCGCTCCTCCTTCTCGGCCCGGAGCTTCAAGAATCGAAGGAGCCAGGAAAGGCCGTGGCCTATCGCGCCCCCCATCGCGACGAGGACTCCGGTCTCAAAAAAGTTGGGCGCGTCGGCCATATTCCCCCTTTAGTGAGCTATGCCTTCGGGTCCGGGAGGACGCGCGAGAAGAACGCGATGGATACCGCCTTGACCCCCGCGCGGATCGCGGCCACGACGGCGGCGAACGACGCGGCGATAAGCGTCTCCCTGGTCCATGCCAGGTCGGTCGCGGACAGCACGAACGCGCCGAACACGCCGAGGAACGTCGCGCCGAACGTGTGGAAGGCGGATGCCAGCTGCGTGCGCCACGTTTCCGGCAAGCCGAGCCAGAGTTCCTTCGCGCGGTTGATCTTTGATTTTGATGCCATATTGTCAGCATTTGCACTTCTTAGCGTCCTTTCCGCACGCCGGGCACTTCCTCGGGACCTTCTTCGCCTCTTTCCTCATGGAGGTGCCCTTCATATTACAGCGTCTCCTCTCCCGGGACGTCGGAGACGGGTTCCGCGACCTCTTCCGCGACGGCCTCCGGCACGACGCACGCCTCGGACGCCATGCGCTCGGCCTCCTCGCGGGACTTGCCGTGCGTGACGAACTCGAACCAGACCTTCACGGGACCTTCCTCGTAGCCGGGCATCATGGCCTCGACGTCGATCGGGGACTCCTTGTCGAGAAGGATCGCGTCGATAACCTCGTCCTTCGGGTCCTGCGCCCATGACGAGTACTTGATCGCGGCCTTCTTCGCGGACTTCATGGCCTCCTGCGTCTCCTCCGAGAGCTTTTCGAACATCATAGGTTTCTCGTTATTGGCCTTTTGTGGCCGTTATTATCGAAGCGATACCATCGGCGGGCCCTCGGGGAGCTTGGAGATGACGCCGTCGTCTACCTCCTCGAACGACTCGCCCCTGAACAGGAACGCGTACGTCTCCCAGTCGGGGACCCTGTGCCTCATCCTGCCGGTCCAGACGTAGATATCCGGGCTCTTGGAGCCCTTTATGACCCTCGCGGTGGGGGGAGCGACCGGCACAGGGACCTCGGCGAGGTCTACGGACGGGTCGCGGTACTCCCAGCCGCCCGTGAGCTTCCGCCTGCGGTGGCCGTAGTGCAGGTGCGTGGCCGTGGACGATCCGGTGTTGCCGACGCGACCGAGGACCGTTCCCGCGACGACCTTCGCGCCGAGCTTTACGCTCACGGCGGAGAGGTGCGCGTACTGTCGGTTCCATCCGTCGGCTCCCTTCAATTCTACGTGGTTTCCCCACCCGCCGTCGATGCCGGCGCGGACGACCGTGCCGTCGCAGGTGGCGACGATCTCCAGGTTCACGCCCCTCGTCCCGAAGTCAACCCCCGGGTGGACGCCGCCGAACGCCCTGTACAGGCGGAGGCCGAGCGCGGACCTTGCGAACTCGGTCCTGCCGTATCCCTGCGTCTGGTAGTGGTCGCCGATGATGGGCTTCATAATTTTACGAGTTGCTGAACAAAATCGTGTCCGACGTTCCCGACGTGTTCCTCGACGAGGTGGTCGTGTGAGTCCGGGAGGAGTCCCGGGTTGCTTGTCATCATATTCCACCATTATACTCCGCCCGCCCACATATACACAGGATGTCAATGATTTCCGATGCTTTTTTATCTGTCCACAGGTACCCCTTGACGAAGCGGTTCGTTCGTGGTATTATCTATATGTAAGGGGACGCTGGTCCCCGCCAAGCGGCCGGGTCGAGGGGCGTGCCTAACTCACGGTAACCAATGCCAATATGACAAAGAAAACAAAAAACAAAATCAAAAAGAACGCGAAGAGATTCTTCAAGAAGTTCTTCTACCGGTTCGCGTCCAGGATCCTGGAGATCATCTGCCTCGTCGGGATCGGGTACGGCCTCGGCCTGAAGCTCGTCCGCTACTAAGTCACGAAGTGAAACCAATATGGAAAATGCAAAAACGTGGGTAGATAAAATGGAAGGAATCATCGCTCCGGCATGGTCGCCATGGACGTCGCGTGCGCACCAGGAACCGGACGCCAAGAAGTGCGACGAGTGCGACGAGAATGCCGTGTTCGAGGATGAAATGACGCTCTGCCGGTCCCACATGCTGGAGATGGTCGCGCTGGAGGAAACGTACCTGGCCTAGTGCTTGACTGACGAAGCGGTTCGTGGTATAGTATGTATGTAAGGGGCGGGGTAACGCCTCGGAAAACAAAACCAATATGACAAAGTCAGCACAAACGGCACAGGCGATCAGGAAGGAACTGAAGGCGTCCTTCCCGGGGATCAGGTTCTCCGTCACGAGCCACAATTTCGCCGGGGGCGACTCGGTCCACGTGGGCTACGACAACGGCGTCCCGAGCGAGCAGGTCACGAAGGTCGTCGGGAAGTACGAGTACGGCCACTTCGACGGGATGACGGACTGCTACGAGTTCTCGAACCATCGGGAAGACATCCCGCAGGCCAAGTACGTCCAGGTCCAGCGGAACGTCACGAACGACGTCAGGAACCGCCTGAAGGACGAGATCGCCAGGAAGTTCGGCATCGCGGACGCCGGGGACGAGCAGGAATGGCAGAGGGTCTTCCACTCATGGTCGGACCAGGTGATCTGGCGCGAGGCCTCCAGCCTAACGTTCTAACCGAAAACGATATGAACCATACAAAGAACAGCTGTACGTCGGGAGGAATGATCATCGGGTCGTGCTGTGGGCTGGAATGTTCCGACTGCGGGGCGCACAAGTGCGGGGCCGTATGGGACGAGGAAAGAAAGCCGAACGTCCACGCCCAGGAACTCGGAAGCCTCGGAGGGAAGAAGTCCGCCGAGTCGCGCCTGGGCGGAAAGACGAGGGAGGAGATCAGCGAGGCGATGCGCGAGCTTCGTCGGATCGCATTGACAAAGGCCGGTAAAAATGATATGAATTAGGTATATGGGAAACGTAATGAAAGACATCGGCGTCCGGCCACTGTTCCTGCGACACGACACGGAAGGCGTCGCGCGGACGGAACCGAAGCCGGACAAGTACGGGTCGTTCTTCACCATGTTCTCCAGGGGACCGGACGGGAAGGAGTATCAGATGAGCACGGCGCGGGACCGGTCCAAGGCGTTCGTGACGCAGGGAACCGAGACGACGCAGGACGACTACGAGAACACCCGCCAATAGGCGGGTGTTCTTTCCTAGTAGAAATGCGAGTAGTATTCGTTGCTCCTCCGTATCAGGTCCAGCTTCTGGGCCTCGGTCTTTCCGGCGGACCGGAACTCCTCGTACAGCGAGTGTCCGAGGCCTCCCTCCAGGCCCGTCTCTTTTTTTATCGCGTCGTAGGCTTCCTTTCCGAACTGGGAGACGAAGTCCTTCGGCTCGCTCTTGGCATACAGCATCTTTTCCGAATTGACCTGCATCTCCGCGACGTGGCCGTTCGGTGCGCGTACCTTTACGTTGCCCCCGATGTATCCCATCTCGTCGTCGCCGAGGCCGACGTACTTGGCCTTGGCGACGGACGGGTCGGACGACAGCGAGTCGAACGCCTTCCGCGACGTGGCCTGGTCGGAAAACCCGACGGTATTCCTGGCGATGTCCGTGAGCTGGGAAACGTCGCCGCCGTAATCGGTGACGACCTTCTCGTATGCGCGGGGTCGTCCCTTTAGGGGCGCCTTTATTGACTTGCCTCCGAACTTCGATGCCGTGATGTCCGCCATGGCGTCGATGTGTTGCTTCGCGGCCGGGGCCATGGAATAGGCGGCGTCGAGGTTCGTCTTGATCGTAGCCGTCGCATCCTTCAGGCTGTCGGACGCGGGGACCTTCGGCCCTCCCCGCGGGGCCTCACCTTTTGGGACCTGCTGGATCGCTTTTTTCATTGCCGCGGACTGTTCGAGCACCTTTCCGGACGCCTTGCCGAACGTGGAGGACATGATGGAACCCTTGATTCCTCCCCCGATTTCCGCGCCCACGATCGCCCCCAGGGGACCGAAATGCGATCCGACGATGGACCCGATGGTCTGGGCGAAGTATTTCCCGAGCCTTCCGCCGGACACCTTCTTCCCGTCGAGCTTCTCAACCAGGCCGAGCACGGCGTAGAACGTGGCCAGCTCGGAGTTCAGCCCCTTCGCGTCCACGGATTTGGTATTCTCCTCGACGACCTCCTTGAACGTCCTCGCCATGAGCTTGTCCGTGTTCTTCGAGGACGGGTTCTCGTAGTTGATGTTCGCGTACTTGTACGTCTTGGCGTCCTGGATCACGGACAGCGGGACGTTCCCCGCCTCGTCCGCGTCCAGCCTGAGGCCCTCGATCTCCTGCTCGACCCGCGAGAGCGCGGACTTCTTGTCGGCTCCCCTGACGCCGGACGCGTTCACGTTGTCGATCATCTTCCTCTCGACGGCCTCCAGCGGGACCGAGCGTCCCTCGGCGGCCAGCGTCCTGCTGATGATTTTCTCCTGTGGCGCGATGAAGTCCTGCATCTGCTGTACGGCCCCGCCGTCCTGCGTGGTCCTGATGGTTCCCGTGTTGTCCACCGCCCCGTTGAGCAGGTCGGTCTGGGCGAGGATCTCCTTCGCGGGGATCCCCCGTTCCTTGGTCCTGGCGACGGCCTTCCTGAACGTGACGTTGCCGTCCTCGATGCTGTTCAGGGTGGCGAGGTTGTCCTTGTAGATGTTCTTCGTCCTGACGTCCTTGCTGACCAGCTCGGAAACCCTCTTCACGGCGAGTCCGAGGCCCGACACCCCGATGGCGAGACCCGCCGCCGTCGCCGCCCCCGCCGCGCCTCCGAGCACCGTCCGGACGGCTGTCTCACCGGCGGACGCGCCCTCGTCGAGCGCACCGGCAAGCCCGTATCCCGCGCCGAACTTCGCGCCCGTCGGGACGGCGGCCCTCACAGCCGTCGCCGCGCCCTTCAGGAACCTCGACCCTCCCGCGATGGTCGCGCCCGCGACGGCCGTCTCCGCGCCCTTCGCGGCCAGGCCGACCCCCGGAATGAGCGACAGCGCGTTCATGACGTCCGTGAATCCCGCGCCCTTGTATCCGCGCTCCCTGAGTTCCATCGCGGCTTCCATGGCCTGCGGGGTGATCCCGTGCTTCTCGGCGGCGAGCTGCTCCGGCGACGCGAGCCTGTTCGCCCTCGTCCACGCCGGGGCCTCCTTCCCGAGAAGCTCCGCGCCCGACGCGAC
Source organism: uncultured Actinomycetes bacterium (assembly GCA_937902105.1). GTDB lineage: Bacteria > Actinomycetota > Acidimicrobiia > Acidimicrobiales > Ilumatobacteraceae > Casp-actino8. The sequence continues at coordinate 10,503 of CALGTP010000466.1, read as the reverse complement.
GGTCTCCCCGAACGGACGCGCGAGCGTTCCGACGACTGGCGTGATGAGCGCGTTGCTCACGGCCTCGAAAGGCCCGGCCACGGCGTCCGCGAACCTCGTCAGCCCTGATTTCTTCTTTTCCTCGGCGTTGTACTCCCCCTCCGGGGTCTGCCTGGAGGCGGTGACCGCCGTGGAGGTGATCGACCTGAACTCCCTCATCTTTTCTTGGCTCAGCATATTATGACATGCGGGCGTACCCGCTTATCTTCCGGCTGTTTATCACGTGCGTCCTCACCCTCTCGTCCAGGCCCCAGTTCGAGTCCATGACCGTCACGTCGTAGGTCCCGTCGCCCAGCCTCCTCGCGCCGACGACGAACCCCGTGTGGCCCGTGGACTTGTACGGCATGACGAACGCGTCCCCCGGACTCGGGGCCTTGGTGTTCGGCACGTTCACGTAGGACATCTTGCTCTCGTAGCTGTCGCCCATGCGCGTCCCGGCGTTCTCGTTCACGAAGCGCCCGCACTGCCCGCCCTTCGATCCGGTCTCGTAGGCCAGTATCTTGTTCAGGATGACCGCGCCTTGCTTCGTGTCGGCGCCAACGTCGCTAAAACCCCCTATGCCTCCGTTCTGCTCGACGGCCTGGAGTATCTCGTCGTCGGTCCACCCGGACTTCCTCAGCGACTCGACGGCGGAGGAGACCTCCGGCATGTCCGCGACGAGCGACGCTACCGTGGCGAAGCTCCTGTTCACCCCGACGAACGAGGACTCCCCCGTGGTCGGCGAGGCGTCCGTCTGTCCCGCGCTGTTGTAGTAGAGCACGAGGTCGGGATCCAGCCCGGAAAGGACGGCCCTCCTCTCGTAGTACGAGTAGGACGAGTCGTAGTTGGCCCTCGCCGTCCCGTACAGCTGCTCGGCGGCCCTCTTGAACTCCGCCCTGGTCTTGCCCTCCCCGTCGTCCAGCCTTCCGCCGTCCAGGAGCTTGTTGTACTGGGACACGATCCACGCCGGAAGACCGGCGGTGGCCTCGGCGGTGGCGAACTCTCCCTCGCGGACCACGGACGTCGGGTCGAGCATCTTCATGTAGCCGTAGACGATGGCGAGGTCGCCCTGCCCGGAGTCGAGGGTCACGCCGTCGGACACCCTCTGGTACCCGGACGCGACGCCGTTGAAGTCGGTGATGTTCTTGTCGGACCTCATGTCGTCCGTGAGCGTGTTGATGAGGTCGAGCTGCTCCTTCGACCAGACGCTTCCGGGGATGCCGGTGGAGGAGTTCTTGAGCTTCAGCTGATTCTTCACGTTCGACAGGCCGGACACGATCAGGGAGTACGGGATCCCGGCGGACGTGGCGAGGGCCTGGAGCTGGCCGATCTGGTCCGCGCTCATGTCGCCCTCGTCCATCCCCTGCATGGACTCCAGAATGTAGGAAAGCGTGGCCTGGGAGTCCTGCTTCAGCGCCCTGGCCCTGTTGTAGATCGAGTCCTCCTCCTGCCGGAGCATGTCCTTGACCTTGAAGGCCACGTCCAGGTTCGTCTGGAGGTATCCGAGCCTCGTCTCCGCGACGCTGGCCTGCACCTTCCGGGCGTCCTGCTCAAGCCCAAGCTCGTACAGCAGGTTCTGCTCGATCCTGGCGAGGTTCTGGAGCTTGGCGTCGGCGGACCGCTGGATGCTAGCCTGCTGTCCCGTGATGAACTGCATGGCGATCGGCTGGTCCTCGACGTTATTCAGCCCCATCGAAAGCTCGACGAGGGACTTCTCGATCTGGTCCTTGATGCCCAGGATCTCCGCCTTGGTCGCCTGCTCGTCCGCCCCCGGCACCATGAGCGCGAGGAGGGCGTCCTGCTGGGTCCCGATGTCCGCGAGCATCCTGTCGAAGTCGGTGTTCGTGACCGGGTTCTCAAGGAGCGAGGAGAGCGAGTCGGTGGTGAGCGAGTCCGGCAGGTCCACGGAGAAGTCCGTGGCGAGCGAGTCGCCCGTCGCCCCGCCCGTGTCCGACACCGCCGTCTCCTTCCTTGCCCGCACCTGGTCCACCGTGAGGCCCTGCCTCAGCCAGATCTGGCCGTTGGGACCCCTGATGAGGTCCGCCTCGGACAGGACCGGCTGGAGATCCTTGAAGGTCGGGCCGTCCATGTACGTCAGGCCCTGGGACTTGTTGAACGAGTCGAGCGTGCCGTCCGACGCCCTGGAAAGCTGGTCCGCCGTGGCCGTGGTCGGCGTGACGAGCGTCCCGGTGGACTTGTCCGCGAACGACTCGACCTTCTGGTTCGCTCCCGGCGCGACGGCGAAGAGGTCCGGGCGTCCCGAGACGTTCGGGGCCGATCCCGTCATGAGCTGGGTCTGCTTCGCCAGCGCCTCCGCGAGCGACGATCCCTTGGCGACCACCTTGCCCGAGGAATCCAGCACCTCGTTGGTGTCCTGGTTGATCGTGGTCGGTCCCGTGGACGACTTGGACCTTGACCCCCCGGACGCCTTTCTCGCGGAGTTCGCGGCCATCGTGGTCGCCGCCTCTGCGGAAGGCGCGGTTCCGACGACCTTTCCGTCCCGAACAATGTCCCTGCCACTCGTCGTATAGCTCGGACCCGACGACTTGGCCGTGGAGGACGTCGCCTTCGGCTTGTACTTTCCGCTCTTTATCACTTGGGCCATTGTCGGCATATTGTTTATATTCTATCACTTAATCGCCAGGTGCCTCACGCTTGCGCTTCGATCGCGTCCATGAGCCTTCCTATGACGTCGACGATGTTCGGGTTGTTCTTTGCCAGGTCCGACCTGATCTTCGCAAACGACGAGGCCAGCTTGCTCGCTTTGTCGTCTTTCGGCGCGAACGTCAGGGCTGTTCCCGCGTAGCTTGCCTTCAGGTTGGAGGCGAGGCTGTCCAGCTGTTCCTGGGTCGGCGCGATCTCGACCTCCGTGAACTTCGTCTTGTCCACGCCCAGCCTGCCGTCCGACCTCATCGAGACGGTTTTGTTTTTATCGACGTAGATGAACATACTCAGACGGCTATTTGAACGATGATTCCCGAGTTTCCGGTCGTTCCCGTGGAACCGTCCTGTCCCGACGCGTAGTCCCCGTTGGCGAACGCCCCGGAATAGTCGTATGCGCGGGCCGTACCCGTGCCGGTCCCGGCGTTGGCGGTTCCTCCGACACCTCCGCTTCCTCCGGCGGCAGTTATGCTCCCGGAGTTCGTGAGGGACGAGTAGACCAGGGTCACGATTCCTCCCCCGCCCCCTCCTCCTCCGCCCCCTCCGCTTGCGCCCCCGGCGGCCCTCGTCGTGAAGCCAGCGATATGGGCGGACCCTCCCGCTCCTCCCGCTCCTCCCGCCCCGCCGTTCGCGGAGATCACTCCGGTCGCTCCCACGACGATGTTCTTTCCATACAGGGAAACGACGCCTCCTGGCGTACCCGTGCCTCCCCCTCCGCCTCCTCCTCCCGACCGTACGAAGCCCGAGCCTCCGTTGGCGATGACCGCGCCGGACGCGGCTCCGGACCCTCCGCTCGAACCGGCGGACGACGAGATGAGGGAGGTCCCGGTCGTCTCCACGTCTGCCATCTGCCACGCGCCCATGACCGTTCTCGGGGGCGTCTTCGCCGCCGTTGCGACGCCGACGGCACCCACGGCGACCGTCGCCCCGCCCGAGTAGGCCGTCGTGTAGTACGCGGTTCCCGCCACGTTGTCCGCTCCCGCGTCGCCTCCACCGATGCCACCCGCGACGCCGTTCGCGCCCGTGCCGGAATGAGCGGCCGCCGTTCCCGCCGCGGAAGCCGACCCCGTCGCACCGGCGGTTCCTCCCGCCGACGTGCGTCCGACTCCTCCGGCTCCAGCGCCTCCGGCCGTTCCGACGATGCTTCCGAACAGAGTCCCCGACGCAAGCGCCGATCCGCCAGTTCCTGCGGTTCCTGCCGCGCCGTTCGCGGGATCGACGGCGTTGCCACCGGCTCCCCCGACGCCTCCGGCGTTTCCGCTCCGACTGATCGTCCCGTCTACGGTAAGAGTGTCCTTCACGTGGATCCTGTAACCGCCCGGGTCCAGGGTGGGCGAGTACGAGTACGAAACGGCAAGAACCGGCTCGTTCGAGCCGTTGTCGGCCGTGTAGTACGTGACGCTGGCGTCTCCGGCACCCGTCCCGCTGGGCGGCGCCGTTGCCTCCGCGTCCGCCGACATGACGACACCGAGGATAGTCTTGCCCGTCTTGCTGATATTGGAAAGTCCCGTCGCGTTCAGCGTCCACGTGTTGTACGCGGAGGTCGTCACGGAGGCTATCGTGACGTCCGTGGCCTGCTTCGTCATCGTCCAGTTGGCAACGTCGAAGTCCGCCGTAGTAATCGTCGCGGGATCCGTCCTGGTAACGATGGAAACGCTCTGGGACATCGCGTCCGACTTCGCCGTGACGTAGAGCTGGAGGGTCGCGGACGTGATCGTGGCCCCGTCCGGTATGGAAGACGTGTCGAACACGAGCATTCCGCGATTGCACAGGGTATAGGCAGTGCCGCTGCTCCGTGTCAGGGCGGGTGTATTCGTCGTGGCAACGCCCCCGTCGGTCACGTCTCCTGGACTCGTCCTGATCGTTGCGAACGCGGTACCACCATGGTCGTATCCCGCGCTTCCGTCTCCCGCCGTCGATCCGGCGATGGTGGAGTATGACAGGGATCCCGACGTTGTGACCGTCAGGTTCTCGTAGAACATGTCGCGCGAGAGCGTCGTGTCCGTCGAGATCGTCACGTTCCCGTCGCTACCGTCCCCGAAGACGTCCTGGAAGGAAAGGTCGGAGCCGTTCACGCTCGCCGCGCCCTCGATCCGAAGCCCGCTCGTCGGGTCGTAGGTCATGTAGGCCGAGGCCGTTCCGATGGCGACGCCGTACTCGTCCGCGACGTAGTCCACGCGCCCGTTCAGGTTCCCGAGCGTCGCGTACTCCGTGATGGAGTTGTATCCGACGCCCGTCCGCTTGAATACCGAATACTTCGGGGAGTTCGTCCCCGATCCCAATAGTTTCAAAAATCCTCCCGAGTACGCGGACGCGCCGTCGCTCGATCCCTCCACGACCACGGCGGTCCCGGCGGACCAGGCTGGGTTCGAGTCGGCGGAATAGGCCGAGGCGAGGTCGCGCGTGACCGAGTACGTCGGCGCGGACCCGATGCCCGTCACCCGCAGGTACTCCTCGTCCGTCCCGTCCTTGATATGCAGGATGTCGTCCACGGCGAAGGTCGTCTCGCCCTTGATCGTGAGCGTCGAGGCGTCGAGCGCGGTCATCGCGGTGTCCAGCGCGTCGGCGTTGGCGACGATCAGCTGGCCCCCGACGGCGGTCACCACGTCCTTCTCGAAGACGGACGACCGGATCGTTCCCGACACGGTGACGTCCGAGAACACCGCCGCGCCGGACTCGTAGACCCTCGCGGGGGCGTTCGTCCGCTGGGCGAAGGTGCTCCCGGCCCAGAAGCGCACGTCGTCGGAGCCGGAGACCGTGGAGGCGAGGCCCATGCTGTCGGCGGCGTCGCGCACGTAGTCGGAGCCGATGTCGAACCCGCCGATGGAGGCGATGGTGATCGTCGCGGAGGTGGCCACCATGTTCCCGTTATAGTCCACGGAGAACGGGGCCGTGGCGAAGTCGGTCCCTCCCATCCGAAGCCCCTCCCTGTCCAGGATGAACACCTGGCCGGAGAGGATCGCCCCGACGCGGATGTCGCCGGAGAACTGGGACATCTCAGACTTGACGATGACCCTCACGTCCCCCTCGGTGATCGCGCTCGCGGAGGAGCCGGAAGGCGCGGTGGCGTCCGACGAGGCCGGTGCCGTCGCGGTCCGGTCCGTGTAGACCGAAGCCTGGTCGCCGGAGGTGTCCGCCGATGACGTGCCGTCGTCCGAGAGGTTGTAGACCGTGATGTCGTCCGCCATATCGCTAGTCCTTGATTGTTTCGACGTCGATCTCGATGGGCATGGTGAGGGGGAGGAGGGCCGTCCCGGAGAACCTCAGCTCAAGGCAGAAGTTCCGCTTCCCGTTCACGTTCGGCATGAACTCGACGTACTGCTCGGACTTGGAATAGTTGGTGCTGTTGATCGTCCTCATTCCCGTGGTGGACGACGAGGAGAACCCGTCCAGGAAGAGCGTGGGCGTCACGGTCATGTTCGCGGCGACGGCCTTCTGGAAGTTCAGCCTGATCCGCCGGACGACGAACTTCCTGCCCACCTGCACGATCGGGCACTGGAAGATGGAGGTGCCGTAGGTGGTGCCCTTCTTCGCTATCCCGTACGTCGCGTTGGCCTTGTACGCCACGACGAGCGACGGGGAGGAGTAGGACGCCTGCTCGATAACGGCCACCGCGCCGACGATCCCGTAGGCCGAGGTCGCGGACGCGGCGGTCTTCACGGGGCACTGGATCCTCAGCGGGACGTTGGGGTCCTTGGAACCGGCCGACATCACCACGGCGTAGTATTCCGGGGAGGTCGTCGTCTGCACCATCTTCACCGTCCCCCAGAGGATCTTGTCCCCGACGGACGCGATCGCGCCCTGCATCGGGGAGTGCCCCTCGGAGCTGAAGAAGATGGTCTTCAGCGTCTCGCCCCCGGCGTAGTAGGAGAGCCTGTACCCGTTGTTCCCCAGCCCCCCCGAGAACGCGTACAGCGTGCCGTTCGAGTTGCGGAGGCCCGTCACCACGGGGTCGGAGACCGGGATCTGCGAGCGGAAGGAGCTGGACACGGCGTCCCACACGAAAAGCGCGGACTCTCCCTGGGAAAGGAGCGAGTCCGTGGTCTGGGTCGCCGAGATCACCAGGTCGGTCCCGAGGGACGCGATGGCGGTCGGCATGTATCCGAACGGGAGGTCGAGGACGTTGTAGGCCGACGCGACCGTGGTGCCGTTCGTGTCCCCCTCGTAGGTCACCTTCTTCGTCGTGATCCTGTGGACGAGGCCCTGGCCGTTCGCGTAGTCGAGGAAGTAGAGCGAGCCGTCGCCGTGGACGGTCGCGCAATGGTTCGGGAGCAGTACCGAGTCCCGGACCGTCGGGTAGGTGGTGTTCGTGAGGGCCGTGAGGGATCCGAGGGTGGCCCCCGTCCAGACTCCCGTCGCGTACGCCGGGGTCCCGTTCAGCGGCCCGTAGCGGTCCACCGTGGTCCCCGTGAAGACGTAGATATAGTTGTTGTAGTACGCCATCCCGTTCCCGGTGCAGGACGAGGCCGTGGCGACCAGCGTCTCCGACCCGAACGAGGAGTCGTAGGAGATGAACTTCCCGTCGCTCAGGAGGCAGTACGCCTTCGAGTCCTTGGGATTGGCGACGATCCACTTGGCCACGCCCGTGACGTTTCCGCCCGAGAACGCCGTGTAGCCCGAAGGACGCGCCATCCCGGACGGGAGGAAGTCGTTGGCCGAGTCGGACACCGGAAGGTCCGGGTCGATCCCGACCGCGTTCAGGAACTGTCCCTGGGAGTACAGGTACGGGGAGGCCGAGAGGCCGCCCGTGACCCCGCTGATCTGGATGGTCTTCGTTCCCATACTAGTCGTAGTTCACGTCGGAGGGCCTGAGCGTCATCGCCCTGTCCTCCTGCCTGGACCCGTAGTACTGCTTGATCCGGGCCTCGAAGTCGGACAGCTTGGAGGCGAGCGCCCCGGCGTTCTCAAGCCCGTGGGCGAACGCGTAGTCGAGGGACGCGCCGACGGCGATCATGTCGTGGAACGGCTCGTCGATGCCCGGCTCCTGCGTGGTGTCCGCCGTCGTGAACTCGACGATCTCGCGCGTGACCCACAGCTTCAGCCCGTTCGCGACCGCCGCGTCCGGGATCGGGTAGAGGTACACGTAGTTCCCGTGGACGTCGTAGTACGGGGTCGCCTTGGAGAAGTTGGAGGCGATCGCCGTCGAGTCGCTGGTCCCGCCGTACTCGTTCAGGTCCATCGGGGACAGCCTCTGCCACGTCGTCCCGTCGTAGCTGACCTCGGCCCGCTTCACCTTCAGGATCTTGTCCGAGAGGGGGAGCGTGACCGTCTGGGTGCCGGAGACGAGGTTGTACGTCTTCAGGAACCCCGTGTTCGCGTGGTTCGGGTCGTCGAAGTCCCACTCGTCCTTCGCGGCGAGGACCATCGTGACGACCTTGTGGTAGTTCACGTTGATGAGGCGCGTGAACTCCGCGAGGGACGTGGCGTCCCCGCTGATCTGGGCGTTTCCCTTGCCCGTCCAGAACTCGCAGGACTGGACCAGGCCGTTGAGATCGCTTGTGTCGTTGAAGACCATATTCGTTTCTTTACTAAGAAATCCCCACCGGGGCCATGGGCCTCCGAGTAGGGATTCGTTATCCGCTCGTCATGGCCACATTTTACCACGGAACGGGCCTTGTCATAAAGTCAAGCCTACGAGTTGCTGAACAAAATCGTGTCCGACGTTCCCGACGAGGTGGTCGAGAAGGCGATGCCGACCCCGGGGATCGACGTCCTGTTCTGCCTGTCCGTCGAGAGGAGCATCTGCCTGGCCTGCCCGACGAAGTACCTGGGCGACTGGCTGGTCGTCAGGAACACGGGGAGCGCCGTCTCAAGCCCGGAGTTGAACGTCAGCGACTCGTTGGTTCCCGTCGTGCCCCCCCACGGCCTCTGGACCGCCTCGAACGTCGTCGGCGACGACGGGCGGAATATGCCCGCGTGGCAGTTGCCGTTCGACAGCCCGTGGCCCATGAACTGCGTGGCCGACCCCCAGAGCGTCGAGGAGATCACCGTGGTCCCGGACACGAACATCCCGTTCACGCGGGAGGTTCCCGCCTCCACGTCCCCCGCGCCCGGGTTCACGGTCGCTCCGGCGATGCCCGCGAAGAAGGCATCCGCGCTGTCGTCGCGGAAGATCGCGGCGAGCACCTCGTCGGACTCCACGAAGTAGAGGGACTCGACGACGGCCGTGTTCGCGCACTTCCAATACTTCGTCCAGCGGGCGGCGCCGTACACGGTCGCGCTATTCCACGTGCCGAACGTCCCGCCGTCGGGCGCGTAGCCCATCCAGATAGCGTTCGCCGTGGTATCCGGGGCGAGGACGGCGGACGCTCCCGGGGCGACGGCGAAGACGACCCTGGCGCTTTCGAGCGCCGAGCCGATCGGTCCGCCGAACTCGATCCAGTTCCAGGAGGTCGAGTCCACGGATATCTTGCGCCACTTCGTGAGCGAGGACGAGGCCGTGTTCATGGCCTGGATGACCTGCGCGTCAGTCGGGGCCGTGTAGCCCGTGGCGGTGTACCCCGTCTGCGTCCACGTGAGGATTGGTAGCGACATAGGCTAGAAAAATACGTTCGTGAACATGTTCGCCGTGAACGTCGCCACGGGAAGCGCGGACGGGGGGTCCGCGAGGTTGAATAGGCGGAAGCCCGTGGGGGAACCCGGGGGGTCCGCGACGTACTCCTTCGTGTACGCCTGCTGCGTCGGAAGCCACGAGTAGATGTCGGAGTCGCCCTGGTATCCGGGAAGCTGCGCGACGATGGAGTCGTACAGGTCCCTGTCCATGCGTATGCAGACGGTTGCCATACTACTTGGTGCCAAGATAGAAGTTCTTCGTCAGCGTGTCGGCCTGCGTCTTTCCCGTCGTTCCCGCCGTCGTGAGCGTGGAGTTGAGCACGGCCCAGGTCGCCTCCGGGTCTCCGGCCTGGGTGACCATGACGTCCGATGGCTGGCCCCTGTACCAGAGGTCGAAGGCGTTGAGCGCGTCCGTTCCGTTGTAGAAGTTCCCGGCGTAGACCTGCGCCCCGACCGCCACGGACTTCGCCGTGACGACGACCTTGGCGAAGAACGGCTCGGTCGTCACGACCGGCGCGGCGACCGTGAAGACGTTCACGGAGGTGTCCGTCGGCATCACGTACGTGTCGTCCGGCGTGAGCGATCCTGGGAGATAGAGGTCCACCGTCACCTCGTCCGCGGCCATCGCCGCGTTCTTCTGGATCATGCCGAAGATCTGGGCCGACTCCCCCGGAGTCGCCAGCACGCGCGTCTCGAACGAGATGCCGCCCGTCGAGTCCTCCGGGTCGAGCCTGGCCGAGAGGTGGCCCGCCTTGAGCGTGGTCGTGTCCGTCAGGCCCGCGCCGACGGACCTGCCGATGCCCCCGCCCGAGTAGAACCTGTGGTTGTTCGCCGTCTGGTTGAGCTTCTGGAAGGAGACGGACGACCCAGGCGCGAGGTTGAGGTAGTTCGTGACGAGCGTCGTCGATCCGAACGCCATGTTCTCGAAGCAGATCGCCGCGTACCCGTCCGAGATGCAGAACACGTCGGACACGCCGTTGTAGCCCTTCGTCCCCGTCGCGCCGTCTAGGGAGAGGGCGTCGGCGACGGAGGACGTCATCCATCCGTAGGTCCGGTTCGCGTGGCTCTCGCAGTCGAGGAAGTCCACCTTGAAGATCTGGAGGAACCATCCCCCGTACGCGGTGGCCGAGGCCCTGCCGCACGCGTACGACTTGCACGTATCGAAGCCGAGGCTCGATCCTCCGACGGAGAAGAAACCCGCGCTCTGGGAGTCGGCGACGTAGCAGTTCTCGAACGTCTTGTTGCGGTTGTTGCACTGGAACGCGCCGGAGT
>CALGTP010000465.1 GCA_937902105.1 uncultured Actinomycetes bacterium | reverse complement strand
CTACACCCTCTACACCCTCTCTACGCATGCCCAGAATGCTTGGGGACGAGATGGACTTTCGGAAACTCGGTGTGTGCGGCTGTGGTCAAGTGCACAGGAATGAGCTCGACGTCAGGGTGGTTCCGCCCAAGAGGCAACTTCAGAATCCTGATCTGCTGAGAGTCCATCATGAAATCCACCAGATTGTTTGCTTCCCCCTTCACTGACCAGCAGCCAAAAATCTCTTCCGATACAACCTCCGGGTGCAGATAAAGAACCAGGAAGTGATGCGTCGTTCTCGTTGCATCATGGAATACCTCGAGTACCCCGGATGTACATACGAGCCTCAGCCCTGAACCCTCCGCGCCGCGCACCACGAGCGCTTGGCAACGTTCATAGGAACCAGTTGGGGTTGAGATGCGGTACCAGTGTCGGATGCGTGATTGTGCGAACCAAGGGTACCAGGTATTGATGACTGTTGTTGAACACGTACGAGGGACAACAATGCTCTCTTGCAAGCCCATGCTAGTTGGTTCAAGTTGTAGCCCATCGCAAATTTCAGTCGGCTTCCCACGTTGAGTACTGTACCACCATGCCACTTCGCGCATGGCACCGTCCACGATGGACTTGGACACATTTTTGAAATTGGAGCGCACGGCAATGGCCTTCAGAGGTTGATGCTTCCCTTCCATCCGGAAGCACCAAATGTACCTCATGGGGCCACAGAGCAATATGTACGACACCGTATGCAACACCAGGTGGAGCTTCGCCTTTGTCAACAGCAGCACGAACTCGGGCACTGCTCTGAAGGCCTTCACAGCCGATACAATGGCCGCCGAGAGTGCAGGGATGTCATCCCTTTTGAAGCGATACGCGCACACTTTCCCAAGGACCTCGACGTGCATTACCCACGCACGGATGGCGGGGTCCATGGTCTCATAGCTTTGGCACAGCTGCGTACGCATCGAATCGATGCGCATGAAGATGGCGATGCTATGCAATACCCAATGTATACTATCAGCAGCGTGGAAGGGTAACTTTGTCTCACCATTAGCCACCATAGTCCTAAGCACGCAGGTGTGAGCACGGTCCTGTTTGTGTTTGCACTTGGCCGCACATGCATTGGCTGGATGCGCGGTGAAGGTGTGATGGGCGGATTTGAAAGGCCCTGGCGAGCGTGTGCGCAGGGCTCCATAATGAGCCTTTGTGGCCTCAGTCAGTTCATCGGCAGTGAACCACTTTTTGTGAATGCAGTACGAGATAGTGCCCCCTGCCTGATGTGTGGACCAACCAAGAGCCCAGTCGTGCATCCCATCCGAAGGGAGAGTACTATCCCAATAGGAATCAAGGCCTGGGACGCCCATGTAACCATGGGGCTGCGGTGTCCCGGTGTTGAGATCGAACTGGTCCGTGGCTGAGAGGACTTGTAGCAGACGTTGCATGCTTTTGAGGGGGGTACCAATCTCCCTCATGTGCTTGACATCCGACTTGAGCTCCTCAAATAAGGCAGGGGAGCGGAGGTGCGAGCACTTGTCATCCAACATGAAATCTGTCACCTCGGTTCGTGGAATGAGTCGTTGAATCCACTTAAGCCAGATGGAATGGCCGGGCGTGTTGCGCCTAAAGTCCTCATCGTCTGCATCCAGTGACCATTTGCAGTCCAAGCAGTGACGACAATAGGACCATACGCCAGGACCGAAGGAGGGATTGAAATTCATGACCTCATTGAGCCCCTTGTTGTCTCCTAGGACGAAGAGGAAAAGGACTCTCACCCTTTTGAATTCGGACAATCCCTCCACTGAGCTCAGGTCCATGTCCACCCCGCTACACAGGCGCCGCGCTTGAGAAGCCAACGAATAGCGTGCATGGGTTTCATCTGTTGGATCTGAGATGACGAAAGGAAACCCGGCTTCACTCTTCGACTTCGTGAGGCTCGTGTTGCAGCAGCTGAGCAGCCTGATGTTACGCGTAAGTAGCCGAAGGTGCGGGCTCAGGTTGAGCCACATCACGTACTGCATGTTCTGCTGGTGCACCCCTGCGCTGGGGCCTTTGTCGTTGGTGACATCCACATCATCCATGTAGGCTAGCCCGACCATGAGAAGCTCATTCGGGGACAGGGTGTCCACTACAGGTAACACCCTGGAACGAAAGAGCACTCCAGACTCGACATCCGTTAGCACGTCAGCGGCGCTGCGACGATCCGCTTCTTTGGCGCCCGTCAACTCCGCAGCCAGTGCGCGCCATCTCGCCTGAGAAGCTGCCACGTCCGCGACGACTGCCGAATCATTCTGTAGCATCTGCTTGAGATCAGCCACGAGGTCCACGTCGTAGCAGCACTTGTCTGAGGAAGGGGGCTTGCGCTCGTGGGTCAGGGATCGGTCTATGTACCCGAGAGCCTTGAGACGGTATGCTAGCGGAGAGCCACTGTCGCGCTGTTTTGCAAGACGCGCGACGTTGTTGAAGTGGCCACTCAACATCGAGCGCCATGTCTCAGGAGCCGTGGTGTCCCCACATGCCTGGGCGGTTGCCTGCACGAGCGCAAGTGCGTAAGGTTGCAGAAGCTCGACAACACGCTTCGTGGCTTCAAGGCCCATGTGCTCCGACGAGTCAAGCGCGGC
>CALGTP010000464.1 GCA_937902105.1 uncultured Actinomycetes bacterium | reverse complement strand
CCCCATTTACCTTCAAAGGAGACTCGTATATGACCTTCACCATCTTGTTCGTATAAGGCTTTGCTGAAAGGGTGGATAATGCCACGCATCTCAGCGCCGTCCCGTGAAGTCTTTGTTCACAAATTCGCCGAGGAGCTTATGTAGCCAGCGAACTTTGACCTCTTGGTAGTTGGCCAAGGTGACGCCTGGCTTCCATGTTGTTTCTAGGCCGGCCTGAACTTTGCTCATGTTGAAAACATCTTGTTGGAAAACCTTTGCCAACATGCCCAACTCTGTGGCATTGGTAAAAGGTTCGTCAATGGCGAGATCCCGACGCTTGGCGTTAGGTGGTCTCTTGCCCGAAAAGGGCGAGAGAAAGAAGACTTCCATGATTGATGATCGGTGATCATCGCCGTTGGGTCGAAAGCGATAGACAATGCGGTTAAAGGCTCCCCAAGGATGCAAATTTGGAAAAATTGTGTAGTCAATACTGTCCATCATCTCGGAGTCGCTCATGGAGTCGACGCGATCACCAACAGCAGATCGCCAACGATCTCTCGCTGAGGCTGAAGCCACGGCGCGCGCGGTTTGACCAGCAGGAATTTTGATCGGACTGTCTTGATCCACACGGACGTCAAGCATGCCGCGCATCATGTCATCTTCGCTTACGTCGTACCACAACAGTGGGCTGGTTGATAGGCCTGCAGTGATGACGCGTGAATAGTTTTCCCACACATCAACTTGTGAGTTCGTATCAGCAAGGTAGGGAAGGATTTGCGGATGAGTTGCATTGACGTGGTAGGCCTCGCTGAAAGCCTCCTGAGCGATTTTCCAGTTAGCACCAATGATTTTTGTGACATGGGCTTCGATAAATCGATCTTCTAATTTCCAAATTTCAAATTGCTCCTGAATGCCGCCGAGGAAATCGCTCAATGGTTCACATTGTGGATCTGGGTTGATGAACACAAATCCCGCCCAGGTGCCTACCTGACATTCGGGGAGATGAAAATCTTCTTCTCTTCGTTCTTCAACGTGGGGGAAATCCCATTGAGCAGGAACATCGGTGAGGTGACCTTCGAGGGCCCAAGAAAATCCGTGGAATGGGCAACGAATCTCCGAGCAGTGCCCGTCATAATCTTTGAGTCGACGACCGCGGTGTAGACACGCATTTGGATACGCCTTGATGGACCCATCGTCTTGACGGACCACGATGTAGGACTGATTAGTGATGTCGTAGACGATGTAATCGCCCGCATCTGGGATTTGCTCTTCGCGACATGCGAACTGCCAGACCCGACTCCACAGCCGTTCTTTCTCAATCTCGTGCCATTCTCGAGAGATGTAACGTTCAACGGGGATGTCCGTATCACCTAGATAGAGGGGAGATTCAAGGCGCAGAACCGCAGGGACTGGATGGGTGTCGGCGTCAAGTAACTCCTGATAACTGACCCCAGGAGAGCGGGCAGGTCGAGGTTCAAGAGTCGTCATACACCCATTATTGACCATCCGATTACTTTTGAGTGGTACTGAGGTGTCCGAATGTCAATCAGGCAAGAAACTGTCAATCTCAGCCAGGGCTAGAAGGGGGTCGCGAACCTCAATTGTGGTCCAAGAAAAGGTCTGCGCCATGGAAATATTTTGCGGGAAATCATCCAGATACAAGATTTCTGAATGCTCAACTTGCAACATCCGGGCCGTGGCCTCATAGATAGCGGGTTCTGGCTTACGCGCACCGATGGCGAAGGACTCAACCACTGCTGAGAAGTCCTCAAAACGGAGATCTCTTTGCATTTTTGGACGAAATTCGGCAAAGGAGTTGGTCAGCAGTCCAGTTGCGTAACCCCGTTTGCGTAACTCGCTGACCTTATCCAACATCGGGGTGATCACCGTGTACTGCCCAGGGGCCATGAGGGCTTCAATTTCGTCACCCACCAAACTCACGCCATGCGCCGTTGCCCACGGCTGGAGACCTTCTTGAATGGCGGAAACGGCAATCTCGCCGCGCTCAGCTTGATGCCAAGGGTGAGAACCACTTTCGTGGGGTCCCAAAAGAATGCTCAACATCGTTGCCACGTCCACTCCGTGGTCCACGGCAATTTTATGGATTTGGTGAGTGATCGAAGTAATCAGAACCCCACCAAAATCAAAAACTATTGCCCGAATGTTCGTTCCCTGTGGAGTGGCATCAAGCATTTCGCCTACCCTATAATTGTTATTCCGTTTGCTCCTCATCAGGGCGATCAAACAGTTTCGAATCCAGTGGGGGAGAAGACAGTGCTGACTTACGCAAATATTTTTGAGGCGCATGCCGACGAGTTTCCTGATGCCGTAGCAATTGCTTACGGTGACGTGGAAGTGACGTGGTCGCAATATGACGAACACGCAGCGCGTCTCGCTGCGGCCTTTGAGTTAAACGGCATTGGTGAACACTCAAAAGTTGGCATGTTCATGTACAACTGCCCAGAGTATTTGATTACCCAATTCGCGGCCTTCAAAAATCGGGTTACGCCAGTCAATGTTAACTATCGCTATCTTGACGATGAGTTGCTCTATCTCTTAGATAACGCCGATTGTGAAGCTCTTGTTTTCCATTCAAGTCTTGGCGATCGTATTCAACGAATTGCTCATCGTTTGCCTAAATTGCGACTCTTGATAGAGGTTCTTGATTCCTCCTCGGCTGGGGTCATCGGGGCGATTCCGTGGGAATCGGTTCTGGATGATCACGATCCGGCAGAACGTATTGTTCGTGGAGTTGACGACTTGTACATGTTGTACACCGGAGGCACAACGGGGATGCCTAAAGGCGTGATGTACCCAATGGGTTCCTTCACCGAGGGTTTCTTAGGCTTTTATACAAATTCTGCTGGGCTTCCCGCTATCACGAGCATTGAAGGAGTGACGGCGTTAGCCAAAATGATTCATACAGGTTCGGGTCAACCAGTCGGTATGCCTTGTTGTCCGTTGATGCATGGCACAGGTGTCTGGCTGGGCGCACTCGTCCCTCATTTGATGGCCGGCAAAGTCGTTCTTCTTGAGGGGCAGTCCTTTGACGCCGC
>CALGTP010000463.1 GCA_937902105.1 uncultured Actinomycetes bacterium | reverse complement strand
GCCAGCCGTTTTCCCGGCAAACGCCAACGCCGCGGTCACGACGAGGGCTGAGTTATCTCCCAGTCGGGAACCCAAGAGGCGTGGAAGCGTTCGCCTCTGATCATTGATCTTCTCGCCCGTTCAACTTTTCCTCCACCTAGTACTTTCGTGTCCTGCGCAGTCTCGGGAGGGGCCGATTCGCTCGCTCTTTTGGCCCTCACCATCGCCGCCGATCTACAAGTCACCGCCATCCATGTCGACCATGGCATTCGCTCGGGCTCGGCAAATGAGGCCAGAATCGTGGAACACGCCGCAAGCGCTGTAGGAGCCGATTTCAACGCTCTCACAGTGCAGGTGAGCCCAGGACCAAACTTGGAGGCCCGAGCCCGAGACGCTCGCTACAGGGTGCTTCCCAACGATGTTCTGACTGGACATACGGCAGATGATCAAGCCGAAACGGTGATTCTGAATATTTTGCGTGGAGCCGGCATCGATGGTCTTGCTGGCATGCGCCCAAGTGGTGGCCCGAGTGGTCAGGTGCGTCACCCAATCTTGGGAATCAGGCGCTTTGAGACCGAAGCGGTCTGTGCCCTGCTCGGCTGGGAGCCCGTTCGCGATCCCTCAAACGAAGACCAGTCGCTGTTACGTAATCGTGTGCGCCACCAGATCCTGCCATTGCTCAATGAGGCATCCCATCGCGATCTGGTGCCCATTTTTTCCCGTCAAGCCAGTCTGATGGCCGACGATTCGGACGTCCTTGATGCCCTCGCCAAAGAAATCGACCCCACCGACGCCAAAGCTCTTGCGAGTGCTCCTGTGGCTTTAGCGCGACGGGCGATTCGCCTCTGGCTGAGCACGACCCATCCACCCGATGCAGCCTCCGTGGAGCGGGTTTTGGCGGTAGCCCGAGGTGAGGTCACTGCTTGCGAATTACCTGGTGGGTTGAGAATTAGCAGAACAAATCAGCGCATCTTTATCACTCCCGCCCCTGCTCAGGGATAGCCTGACCGTCGTGCCGCCAAAGTTACGAGGAAAATGGGCTCTGGGAATTACCCCCCGGAACTTCACATGGATTGTTAAAGACCGTCTCGCTGTGTGCGAACGTCCTGGTGGCTATGGCGACAATCATCGCCGGGTTCGCCGCCAAGAAGAAATCATCTGGATCAGAGAGAACCATTTTGGCTGTCTGATCAGCATCATCGCTGCTCCCCACAACCTGCATAATTACGACGAACTCAGCGTCAATTATCAGCACCGTCCGTTCAACAATGAGAACAACGAAAAAATCGATGAGTGGGCTCGCGGATTGTTTAAAGAACTCAAGAAGTTGCTGACAAATAATGTCAAGGTCATCGTGCATGGCGAAGAAGTCGGCGACATCATCATGGGCGCTATGGCTGCCTTCGTACGTTGGCAAGGCATGGTTGAAGATCCCATCGAGGCCATTGCGATCGGTGAGAAGTTAGCGGGTCATCAACTTGATCCTTCGGCACGCGAACTCATCATGCGCGCCCACCTCTTGCGCTGACTGACAACACAGTCATCACACACTCTTCTACAATCCTCTGATGGACAATCCCGCTGCATGGCATCCAGATCCGACCGGCCGCCACCAACTTCGCTATTGGGACGGTCAAGACTGGACCGAGCATGTCAGCGATCAGGGTGTTCAGGCGATTGACACTGATCTCACTAAAAAAAGCACACTCGACAAAATTGATGACGCTCTTTCATTTGGTAATCGCCACGATCCCGCGAAAATTCAACAGCAAGTCGGCGATATTTCAGCAGCGAATATTGGTACCGGAGGCGGGACTCTTTTCACCGAATCCATTTTGGTCGTCAATCAAAAAGTGAAACTGATTGAACTCAATAATCAGTACTCAGTTTTTGATAGTTCGGGACAACAGATCGCATCGGTCAATCAAGTTGGTCAAAGCACTGCGAAAAAACTTCTTCGTCTCGTCTCAAGTCTTGACCAATACCTCACGCACAAATTAGAAATCAGCGATATGAAAGGTCAAGTGGTCTTACGCCTCACTCGCCCGGCCAAAGTTTTCAAGAGCACTGTGATCGTCAGCGATGGCGCTGATCGCGAGGTCGGTCGGATCGTTCAAGAGAATATGATCGGCAAAATTAACTTTTCCCTACAAGTTGGTCAGCAGCAGATCGGCGCTATCAAGGGTGAGAACTGGCGGGCTTGGGATTTCCGTATTGAAGATGCTTCCGGAACTGAAGTCGCGCGCATCACCAAAAAATTTGAGGGCTTTACGAGATTCAAGATTGCCAAAACCTTATTCACAACTGCCGACAACTATGTTTTAAATATTCATCGCCCATTGGAACAACCGCTGATTTCGCTTGTCGTGGCCGCGGCCCTAAGTATTGACACGGCTCTCAAACAGGATGCTCGCGGTCTCGGCTGAGCCTACATACTGATTGTCACCTACGCTCTAGAGCATGAGTCAAGTTGTCGTCGTGGGTGCGGGTTTGAGTGGCCTCAGTGCGGCCCGTGCCTTGCAAGACGCTGGACACAAAGTCGTTGTTTTAGATAAAGGTCGTGGTCTCGGCGGACGTATGGCCACGCGGCGCATCACTTCAACTGATGGATTGATCGCCACTTTTGATCATGGTGCTCAGTTTTTCACGGCGCGCGACGAAACATTCACATCTCTCGTTGCGCAATGGATCAGCGACGACGTAGTCAGAGAATGGTGTCGAGGATTCGGCACCGACGATGGTCACTCACGTTATGTGGTGAACAACGGCATGACTGCTTTGACAAAACATTTGGCGCACGGGATCGATGTTCGTACATCAACACTGGTCTTTGCGATCAAACCCTGTTCATCTGACGCTCACCAATGGACCATTGTGATTGATGACAATTCACGCATTGATTGTGATGCGGTGGTCATGACCTGTCCACTCCCACAGTCGTATTCCATTACGGTCAGCACAGGCATTGAATTGCCTCCCGAATTGTTGATGACCGATTACGATCGCACGATTGGGTTATTGGCTGTCTTGGATGGTCCATCAGCGATTCCTGCACCAGGGGGATTACAAAATCCCGACGAGGTTTTCTCATGGATCGGCGACAATCAGGCCAAAGGAATATCTGCTATTCCGGCGGTGACATTTCACGCTAATCCTGCTTGGAGTTTGGCTCATTGGGATGACTCGCTTGATGAGGGGCAGGCACTTCTCACACAGGCTGCGCAACAATATTTGGGATCGGCAAATATTTTGGTCAGTGAATATAAGAAGTGGCGCTTTGCGACACCGCGAAAAATATGGCCCGAGTCATACTTCGCCGTTGGCTCACTTGTTTTTGCAGGTGACGCTTTTGCGGGACCCAAAGTTGAGGGTGCCGTGCTCTCAGGATTCGCCGCCGCCAACTACCTCACCGCCCAATTGTCCACGTCTTAGGTAGGTTTCTGAGCCCAAAACGGCTGTTTGCCTACCTAGAACGCCGGAGGCGGACGGAGTCGGGCGGGTGTCAGCGGACGGAAGCAAGAAGCGCGTTCGGAGCGAAGCGCAAAGCCACAGTTGCAGCGGTATTTGGTAGATCTTGACACGCCTCTTCGGCAGCCTCGACATACATCTCTGCTAACTCAATCGCCGCTTCAATGCCACCATTTGAACGCACGATCGACAAAGCCTTATCGCGCTCAGCAACATTCAACGGCTTGCCAAGAACATCGGCCAACTCGCTGGCGGGGACTCCCCCGTTTGCCAGCGTGAACAACACCGGCAAGGTGTACACACCTTCAACCATGTCGTGACCCGATGGCTTTCCTAGTTGCGCGTCCGTCGCCGACAAATCAAGTACGTCATCCACAATCTGAAAGACCATGCCGAAGGCTTCACCGTAGGCAGTCAAAGCATTGACTAAACCGCGATCAAACTTGGAAACCAAACCACCAATGCGCGCCGCCGTGGAATATAAAGATGCAGTCTTTCCACTAATGGATGACAAATAACTTTCCAGTGGACGAGCGACATTATATGTGTGACGAAGTTCTTCAATCTGACCTTCGCACAAACGACCGATCGTGCGTGCCAGCAGAGCAGCTACTTCTGTGCCGAGAGACGCAGCGATCTCAGAAGCGCGAGCCAACAAAAAGTCGCCCGCAAGAATCGCTTGCAGGTTTCCCCATTTGGCGTTCACCGTCTCCACGCCACGCCGGGTTGGCGATTCATCCATCACATCATCGTGATACAAAGAACCGAGGTGCACGAGTTCGCAAGAGATGCCACCTTGGATGGCTTCCTCGGTCGTCGGACCTCCAGCAACTTGAGACGCCACAACGGAAAACATCGGGCGCAGACGCTTTCCGCCCGCTAACAATAAATGCGAGGCGATCTCAGTCAAATAGGCATCTGGCGTCTTCACGGAGGCCATCAAGGCCTCATCCACGCGAAGACGATCTGCGTCAGAAGACTCGAGATCGAAAAGCGGAGAAATACCCACAGAATGAGGTTATGCCCGATTTCAAGCAGAGGCACAAACGAGATGAAAATTAGAAGATGAAACTGTCGTCACATGTCCTCAACAGCGAAAACTATTGCGAACTGAGACTGGCAGCAAACATTCCTTGACGCACCAACTTCTCCGTTTCAGCGGTTCGCTCGTCAAGTTGCTCCAGCGTCACGCCCATGATCGTGGCAGTGCAATCAAACTGATGTGGATACGGCCCTACCGGCGAGCCAGTGTCGACACCCACATCAAAGGTTTCCCCACTCATCGAGAAAACGAGGGGCACCGTTTGTTCAATGCGTCCCATGGCCACAGTCTCACCATCTACGAGCAAGGACAAAAGTCCGCCCGCTCCAAAACCACCGTCATAATCAAAGACAACTTCAATCGTGTGCTTGCCCACAGCAAGCGAATGTTTGGCAGCCACTGATGTATGAACATGTCCATACCAGTTGTAATGAAACACTGGCACCGTTTCAGGCGTGAGGTACAACGACCATCCCGCCATATTTCCGCCTTGACACACAATGACGCCCTGCGCACCAGGAGATGTTTCTATGTCAGCGGTTATGCGATACGAACAGTTTTTCAGATTCAGTACTGAGGCTTCAGGCATGCGCTTGTGTGCGGTGGTGTACGTCATCTTGCGGATGCCATCTAGAACATGGGGAACAGCAAAGTCTCCGTGACGCGGTGAAGCAGGATCGCGCATCGGGTAAATGCCATATGTGCGCGCATGTTGATCAAACACTTCTTGAAGTTCACGCAATTTCTCTGGATACTGTGCAGCGAGATCGACGGCTTGTGAGAAGTCATGCTCAACGTCATACAGTTCCCATTTTTCTTGCGGTCCGTCAAATTCAAATCCCGCTAGACGAATCCACGGCAACCGTCCGTGGAAACACGAAGCGATCCAACCTTCATGGTAAATCGCACGGTTACCGAGAATTTCAAAATATTGCGAACGCCGTTTGCTCGGCGACGACGCATCATCAAAGGTGTACGCCATTGACGTGCCGTGAATCTCCATTTGCTCAATGCCGTTGACGTGTGTCGGCGGCGTGATGCCGACAACTTCATAGATCGTCGGGGCGATATCAACAACATGATGAAACTGTGTTCGCAATCCTCCTGCGTCACGTATTTTTCGCGGCCACGAAATAGCCATTGCATTACGCGTGCCACCGAAATGTGAGGCCACTTGTTTCATCCACTGAAAAGGCGAATCCAAAGCCCA
>CALGTP010000462.1 GCA_937902105.1 uncultured Actinomycetes bacterium | reverse complement strand
ATATCAAAACTACTGCAAGCACACATCATAAATTAAACGTCACTTGGGAAGAAGATTCTGGAGGCCATAACGGTCAGGAACATCGAGCTTAGCAACGATCTCCGAATCAGGGAAGCATCCCTGAGAAGCCAGGCACTCACGTCCGATCAACAGCCGGCGGCGGCTGACTGCCCAGATTTTAGATCCAGGGAGTACGGCCGGCAACTCGTCTTAGATGTGGGAGGTCCAATGATAGATTGTTATATGAATGAGCTATATATCATTTGGATAGTCGGCTCTTAATGTTGAGCTAAAATGCGCATTGAAATTTGGGTTTGGAATCCTTGACACATATCAGGCTGAATATTAATTACGTTACACTGAGCTGTTTAGGTTTGGTTAGTTGTTCAGCAACAAGATATCATCTGCCAACTATCGAGTTCACTAGATGGTGACTGTGTGCATGTGTTATATACGAGCTGTCAAGTCGCTAATGCCCACAGGTGAACGACCCAAACTCTGGCTTAAGTCCACAAACAAGCGATGACCAGCAGCAATATCTTTTGCGTGCGCCACCTGCAGTGTATTGTGACAGGCTGCAGATCAAGTACGACACGACTGTGATTGCCGATCTGATTATGGACTGGCAGTGGCTAACTCACAATCAGTCACAACGCAACTGACATTGCAAGAAATCATTGCGTGACGGTTGGAAGGTGAAGCCTGAACAACAATGGTTCGACAAGCAGCACCGCAGACGTCAAACTTTCATGGACGATATATAATGCATAATAGCTTTTGGAAGAGTAGAGCCTCTGCCCTTTCCAGTAAGGTCTGATCACGATCCAGCAGCACTTGCCACCAGCAGGAATGCGTGCGTAAACTTGGGTTTTCTGTCCACTGGCTCACACCGGAATTGCCTGACGACGACTGTGCCATTGCCTTCACTTCGGCAAGTTGCCATTTCTTGAGCTTCCCTGTTTCATCAACAGGCGTTTTGCATTTCTTGCCTCAGTATTTGACACTGGTACGCTTACCAACCACTTTGTTGAAGTTTGTTTTTTACCTGGACAGCAGCACACGCATTGAACAACGAAGCAGCTTGTGGAGAACACCCTCTAGCACAGCTAGGACACTTCGCATTGCCCCGGCATGTCGGTTCGCAGCCTGCTGCTGGTAGCAGGCTAGCTCCTCCAGCACCTGCGATAATGGTATCAATGCATGCTAGTGCGTCAGTGGGAAGCACAAACCAACATGTATCCTAAGCAAACTGCATCGACGATGCCTCGCCATGGTGGAGGTGAAACACACCGTGCGATAGCAGCACAATGTGTAGTATGACACTTGTAAGATGCACGCCAAGGGGTCATCATCTGCCAAGAGGAACTTGTCAACCGTGTCCGTGTCGTCCACAGAGTTGGTTTTCATGTGCTTGATTACAGGGCCAATTTTGTCCAATCGCTCCTGTTGTGACGATGCATGAAGTGATTGTGACAACTACTGATTATAGTGAACAGGTAATTGCGTGGCTTCACTGATCAGGCTTTCAAAGTTGACCATGTCACTGTAGAGATGCATAACTTGAGACTGACAGCTCAGTAGGTGCAGTAGGTCATGTTTGTGAACCCCAAATAAGCAGCATAAACCTCTAAAGAAAGAACCGATGTCGCACGGTTTAAGCATGCTTTGCTATAGATTGAAACAACGACACACACCAGTCACCAGTGGCCTTGCAAGAGCACAACATGATGAACTGTCAAATAGTAACAGTAGAAGTGGTGTGGAATGCTCTATGTGTTGAGGAACTACTATCAGTGTGTGAGGTAGAACCAAAAAGCTGGGATTTTGATGTCAAACTCACGTCGAACTGCGCTTGAACTGCTGACCGGGTCCACGTATCTAAAAAGGGTGACTTCCCCAGGGAGCTTCCAACGAGTCCTTAACAAAATTGAATTCTATAGGGATTCTTTAGGAACCTATAGGAATTATTAATGATAGGGAGTAGTTGTTAACTGACATGTCCATCTTGTTTTCTACGTAATGGCTTGTATTGTTGGAAGCCCCCTGGTGTCCATCACCAGGCACATGCATGCACTAAGTCCCATGGTAAATCAGGGCACGAAGTACAACGATGCACAGTGTAATCGCGTGTACGCATAATGACAAAACCCTTTTGAACAATTTTCAATATGCCTAATAAGGAACGAACACTCTGCCATCAAAGTCGAGGCCAATGCCCAAATTGGCCTGATGGGGGTGACAGTGAACGTTGGTGGATTTGGTTGGTAGAACCTCATCAACCGTGATTAACCTTTTTGGGTTTTGTCAAGCTGCATGTAACCTATCACCAGTAAGCGAAATATGATTCTCTGATGTGTGATCACCAGCGAGTCGCGCTGGCGGGCTGGCTGGTTTTATGTAGCCGCACAGCCAGACAAAACTAATATGTACAGAAATGCACTGAAAATTGTGACTGGAAGAAGTGGTGGCTGAAAGATTCATGGATTCTAATATGATTCCCCTATGGTTTTGATAGGAATTCCAATGATTTTGCGAGTCACAATTTGCTCACAGTTTGGTCAGTCTCTTCCGTGTGACAGTGAAACGAGCTGCACTAGCCGTGTGCACAGGCGGAGGCGGAACTGGCAGAGCAGCGGCACGGCCTTGCCTGCTCGGAGCCTCATCAGCCAATCGGAGTGTCACCTGCAATGGCAAGTTGAACATGAAGGAGTGGATGTTGGACACCGGTTTTGGTTTGGCCTCAGACTTCATGGCCTTCATGGCCCTTATGACCTTCATAGGCGTCCTTAGGCTATTTCAGGCAGCCCCAAACAAGTTCAAGCTTTCTTGGATGACTAATTTTGACATAACATTTACCAATCAACATATTTCAAAAGTAAGGCTGATGAAGTATGACAAGCATCTTTTTCTTCGGAGTGATGCAAACAGTGATATCGATCGCGCTCGCGCTGTTGATCGTCCTGTTGACCTTAGCTATTAAAATCATGCATGTGCATTCCACGGTGGCCAACCCCTCTTTGTAGCACACTAGGCACGTGCTCCTGTCCTCATAATGAATGATGCATCGATCCGAATGAACTGGCCGATCGCACACGTCACAGTCTTCCGTGAATCTGGCTGGGCCACGTCTCCTGCAAACGTGGCAAAATAGCCATGTTGCTCCCGGGGCAGCCTTCAAGGCCTTGGATGTCGCCAACTTGTTCACCTCGGTCTTTGCCTCCTCTTCCGCCGCCTCCTTGGTCTCTGCCAGGACGGATGGCAAATGTGACCCTAATTTTAAAGTGAATCTGACAACTCCAAACATGCGTATTATATTAGCTAAGCTGTTGACGGACTTGCCTGTCTGGACTCGCTGTACTCGCAGTGCCATCGATCCAAACTATCCCAAACCCCAAGCTAGATATCGTTAGAAGTAGATCTAACAATCTAACTAATTACAAAATCTTAGAGCAGCGCCATCATACGTTGAGCCGACATAATCAGTGAAGTGTGAAAGTTCAAGACAATGCAAGATGAGCTCATGGTCAAACAGTTCACGGAAAAACGCAAGCATGACTTAGTGCTGTGCAGGGATGACCAGTGTCACAACCGGATAAGTCTGACGTCTGACAGCACGACCAGTGACTAGTGTTTATGGAATCGTGTATGGGGTCATGGGTGATGCTGGCATCGAGCGTACACAGTAAGACAAAACCAAGAGCCCAAAGAGCGAGTCGCAACAGGCGCAAGTCCTTTGAGATCACGAACTCGTCGACTGCAATAATCCACCTAAGTAGTTAGGCATCAGTGGTAAGCAACATAATCTATCAACTCAGAGAATGCAGCTGATAAAACATTATGCGAGGACCACTGTGATGCACAATCCAGACCAGACCGCACAGTGACACACAAACAGCACACGCAATATACGTGACACAACACGTGGTGCAAGCAAGGTGCACACGTGGCCTACGCACTGGCTCTCCAAAGTCTCTGGGGTCCAGCTCGACGACGTGAATGGCATAGCTGATGGCGGCCATCGACTCAGCAGGCAGGGTTTTACGTGAGAGGAATTAGCACGGCGTCACACCTAATCGGAAATCGCATAAATTCACACAGTGGCGAACTGACTGACAGACACAAGGTGGTCAGTGTAGGATAATGTGCCAACTGCGAACTGGTAACTGCTTGAAGGGTTGCGATTTGCTTCAGCAGATTGCGGACATTTTCTATGAACATGATAGGTGGTCGATAAGTGCATGCATACCCCAGCAAACCTGCATGGGCAAAGCACGCAACATGCAGTGAGTGACCACAGACGGAACACTGCACAGTGAGTGTAATTGACAGTCAGCTACAAATAACAAGCGTGGGAAGTTATGATTTCGATATCATAATTGGTTTGATGCATGTTCGGCTTGTGTAGGTAAAGGGTCCCAGATCATCACAGTCCTGCGAATGTAGATCCAGTGGAACCAGATCCATCCTTAGTGTGCAATGGTCATGGGGATTGATTATGGGATGGCACAGTGTGAGATTTGCACAGGACCGTAACACTAGTTAAGGTAGCAATGCATTGATTGAGTGTGAGATTCGCGCAGGCAGTCAGTGAACGCAGGCCGGTCGTTGAACTGCGAGGACATGTTCTTACAACTGAAACCCATGATGAAGATCATGCATTTCTTCACTCGGGCTACTGCCAAATGTTGATCGGCACAGTTCACCGCCTCAGAATAAGTTTATGGAACAGTTGGCCAAGCAGCTCGCAAACAGTGCAGGTTCAAGTGTATTATCACATCACTGTGTCTCAACATCAAGGCTTCAAAGACAAAACCAAAACATCTGTAGTAGGACGATAAGCCACATGTGACTGCGTCAGGCGGCTGACATCGTTGAAGATGGGCACACCAGGCTTGATGGCTTTAAGATACCTTAACGCAAATGGGTGGTAGTGACATACGCATGCAGTACCAGTAGCCAATCACATAATTGATACGTAGCGTAACTGACAACTCCATAACGCAGCACACCAACAATGACTGAATCACATATGAGGTACTCAACTTTGTTCGGGTCAATTTCTGCAGCAAACACTTGCTGTGATTTTGGTAAACCACAGATGGAGAGTGAAGTATCCACCAGTTCAGCGCAAAGATCTGTACCACTGCAACCAGTACCAAGTGTCATGTCATCGGCAAGTTTGCCGAGGCCACGTGCGTACAGCTCCTGGCGCAATGAACAAACGAAATGCTAGTGACTTTGACACAAATGAATCACATGAGTGTGTGTAGCATAGTGTGTACCATAGAGTTGGAGGAACATGTGTGTGATGTTTGCTTTACAAGGTGTCGTCGCGGATCAAACATGACTAACAAAGATAGTTGATGTGCGAGCGGCTCGAACCATGTAAGGAAGGTGTAAATTGTAAACTGATAACTACAAATACCAAGCTCACACACACAAGCATTCAAGTGCGAACAGTGGTCCTGCAATGGTAATGGCAACCGCTGTACCAATCGGTCAACCAACAGTTTGCGGGATGCTTCTGGGTTCCTCGCATCAAGTCTATAAGGAGTGCGTGGAACCTGCAAGGGCAATTCAAGTAACACATACAGAGCCCAAAAATCCCACCCAGTAACCCACCCAGTAAACCCAACTTCCCACCGGGTAAACCCAAATTCCCACCCAGTAACCCACCCAGTAAACCCAAATTCCCACCCAG
>CALGTP010000461.1 GCA_937902105.1 uncultured Actinomycetes bacterium | reverse complement strand
GTAGCCCAACACGGCGCCAGTACTGCCATGGTGATGCACCCAAATTAATGGCAGCTTCTCTCCATGTGGGCCGTAAGCCTTCTATTGCAGGCATCATTACCAACAACATGAGAGGAATCTGAAAATACAGGTAGACAACAACGATTCCCCAGAAGTCATAAATCTTGAATCCCATACCGTAGAGATCGATGCCGTTATGAAAAAGTATGCGCGTAAAAAGCCCCTGTGCGCCTAGAGCCGCAATAAATGCAAACGCCAAAGGAATACCACCGAGGTTTTCAGCGACACCAGAGAACCCTGTTACAAGATTGCGGAGACGTCTAGGGCGTTCTATACGCGAAGTAGCAAGAGCAAATACAAAACCAAAAAATGCACCCAGGACTGCGGAAATCAGCGAGAGTTTGAGGGAAAACAGAAAAGATGAACGATTTGATTCATTCATCGCTTCCAACATTGCAGATGTGGTAGAGCCCGTAACGGGCCGAAAGGCTTTCGTAAAAAGCACCACCGTAGGCACTGCAAGAAAAAGACCCACAAACAAGAAGTAAGGAGCCAATGGCAAGACCAACAACGATGACCTTCGCAAAGACGCAAGGGAGGCCCGGCTACCCACCGGGCCTCCAGTTACGTTTTCCTCTGGAAAGGGAGTACTCCAGGGGAATTCGAGCTCTGACATTTACTTGTCTGCGACGAGAGGACCCCACTGCTTGGACAAGACGTCTTTCGCTGCGGCGATTTGAGCCTGTGATGGGAACTTAAGACCCTCAAGCAATGACGCTGATGGCAAATTCTTCTTCATATCTTCTGTGATCTTTCCTGAAGCTTCAAGCGCTGCAAATCGTGCTGGGATTGCTCCACCTTCGATGTAGCCAAGTGCACCCTCATCAGAAATGATGTGGTCGATCCACAACTTTGCTGCGTTCGGGTGTGGACTGTCTGCGACAACGCCTTGTGCGTAGTAGCCGCCATAGACACCATCAGTTGGAACTTTGATCGACACGGTAATGCCATTCTCTGTCAACTTCGGGGTGAGGCCTGGATAGTTGTAGGTCCAGTCAAGCCAGATTGGTGTATCACCAGAAATCACAGACGCTTCCGTTACATCTGTTCCGGCCATGTTGCCACTTGCCTTCAACTTGGCGAAGTACTCGATACCAGGAAGGATGTCGTCAAATGATCCGCCGTTAGCGATTGATGCTGCCATCACTGCTGCAAATGCTGCACCAGCTTCACGCGGGTCACCGTTCAAAGCAACTTGGCCCTTGTACATCGGGTCAAGAAGTTCTTCGAATGATGTTGGAGCTGTCTTTACGATGGTGTCGTTTGCGCCGAAGGCCATTACGCCGTAGTACGCAGCAACCCACTTACCATCAGCATCTTTCATGTCTGCAGGAATTTCATCAAAGCCACATGGCTTGTATGGAGCCCACAGGCCTTTTGTGTCAACTTCTTGTGCAATTGCAGGACTTACGTCAAGTGCGTCTGGCATATCTGGCTGACCCTTCAATGTCTCTACTGCAGTGAGTTCGTCTGCACTTGATGCATCTGGGTTAGCAACAGGGTTCTTTACCATTGGGTACTTCACGCGGAATGCTTCAAGGATTCCCTTGTAGTTTGCCCAGTTATCAGGAAGAGCGATGAGGTTTACTTGCCCCTCTGTATCGGCTGCAGTCTTGATCTCAGCTGATGGACAATCTGATTCTGTTGCTGCCGGAGCAGTTGTGGCTGCTTCATCGGAACTTGAATCGCCACCACATGCTCCGAGCATGAGAAGCGAAGCAAGTGCAAATGCACCAACCTTGGATATGGATTTTGTATTTAGTCGTGAGTTACGCATGACCCACACCTTGCCCTATGCAGATTTACGTTGCGCTACCTCTTGGTGAACACACGACGATGTTTGCCTAAAGTTTGCGTGACACATGTTCACGCGTTAGCCCCACCTAACCGCGACTAGGGCTAGGTGGTGGGGGCGCGCCACAGGGAACGGTCGAGCAATACATCGCTGCCCAGTTCCGCATGGCCTTGCAACACATCCCACACATCAAGAAAGTTGCGCACTTCTTCAATGTCGTGCACGCGGTAGATACCAGCACGAGTCAATGTCAACGTGTGGGCAATAGCTGCCAACGTGCCGCTTAAGCGTTCGCGTGGTGGTCTACCTGTAATTGCCCCAATGAAGTCTTTACGAGACACTGGAAACAACACAGGCCGTCTGTATTCCAACAACTTCGACACATGACGCAACACATCAACAGTCTGAGCCGGAGTCTTTGCAAAGTCTGGGCCCGGATCAACAATCACTTGTTGGCGTGACACACCAGCAGCTGACAACACAGCCAACTTGTCATCCATGAACGACAACACATCAGCCACTACGTCTTCATACAAGTTCGCATCAGTCAGGCGCACCTTTGGTCTGCCACGGTTGTGCATCAGTATGTAGCCAGCGCCACGCGATGCCACAACATCTGCCAGTTCCGGGTACAGCAACCCACTGATGTCGTTAATGATGTGTGCACCTGCATCTAATGCCGCAGCAGCAACCGCTGGCCTATATGTATCGATGCTCATAATGGCGTCTGTATTAGTAGCCACCCATTCGATCACTGGCGTAATGCGTTCAATCTCTTCGTCTTCGGAAATCTCTGGCACACCCGTAATGGCCGACTGCCCACCAATATCCAAAATGTCTGCACCCTGAGCCAACACTTCACGCGTACGTTCCATACGCGCTTCCACGGTTGCATACTTCCCGGCATCAGAAAACGAATCCGGCGTTGCATTAATAACGGCCATAATCATGGGCCGATCAATATCGATTGTGAGTCCGCGAGCTACCAACTGAGGCATGCCCGCAACGCTATCTACGCCGAAGTTGACTTCTTCTGCTTCACACGTGAGTGCACGGGGAATGTGTAGGAATCAACCAGGACTACGGGCACTGCATCCATCACCTCGCGTATCGCTGGCCCAGTGGTGATTTGCTCATCCCAGCCAAAGGGCACGCGACCAGAAGGGAAGAGGCGCACTTGAGTGTTCCAGCCTTGCTGCAATTGCCCAGACTCTGTTGCTACGCCATACCTCTTATATAGCAACGTGATGTTCTTGCCATCTGCTTCAAAAGAGATCTCCGGGCCGTTGTACCAGGCAACCACTGTGGGAGCGCCAGTGGGGGAGGCAGCAATGATGAACACTTGGTCGCTCACGTCAAAGCCGTTCACGGTGTCATCGACTGGGTGACGATGAGCAATCAATACTTCGTCACCATGTACCTCTGTGCGATACAGATCAATCTCTACTTGCACACCATCAAGGTCACGCACCATTTGTGCATCAAGTAAGCCAGAGGCTCGTTTCCAACCATTGTTGTCTTGGAAACCAAACAGCGACATTTCTAATGTCGCTTCATTGTCAGTTTCATCCCAGTAGCTCTCTGTTGCTGAAAACATGAAGTCACCATGTTTTGTTTTAGCCACAGCACAGAGATCAGTGGTGATATGAGTGTTCAATTCTGTGCAGCTCAATGCATTCATTTGAAAGTCGTATTGCTCGATACCCCAACCGGCAGAGAAGTTACTGCGCGATGTTTCTGCTGGTCTCACACCCAATGTTGTTGCATCATGCCCAGACACCACAGTTGCATCAGAAGATGATGAGGGCTCTACAAACAGAGCCACTGCACCTGTACCTATTAATAGGAGAACAACCAGTAACCCCAACACTCGGTTGGTGCGCTTGGCCTCACTTGACTTTTTAGCCATGTCGACGTTGCGCAGCTGCACCCAGCCAATACCCGATACTGCTCATGGCACCACCTGAGAACATCAACGCCACAGCCGGATCACCCGTAAACAGCGACAACACAGCCCCCACCAAGATGCCAGCAAAGGCAATACCTACATGAATCGTGTTCTTTGGATTAGCCATAACTAGAGCCTAGTTGTTTGAGGGTGAACGGTGAGGACGAGTCCAGGTAAATCGATAGCAGTCACGATCT
>CALGTP010000460.1 GCA_937902105.1 uncultured Actinomycetes bacterium | reverse complement strand
ACACTTGCAGAAAACTCACGAACGACACATTAGCAAGTGTGGCAGAATATCAAAGTAGATTCAAGTGTGTCAAGGGACTATTCAAAAACAGCGGTAGTCTCAGTGCATGGCATGACAACAACGCAGACACTAGTGTAGAGTTAAAACTAAATGCACCCCATGATGCTACACAGTCATCTCACTTGTTGCCACTAACATCATGCTGCTGCGTATTAAGAAAACATACTCAGCAAGGTGCCCCAACCCCCGGAAACCCGAGGGGAAGCGTTTCAGAGACATCCGAAGGCCCAAGACACCACGGCCGCCACCAACGCCAGCTCCAGAAGCCTCAAGCCAGCGATCGCCGCCCCGGCAAGCCCAAGACCTACCACCCCCACCACACCCCCCAGACCACATCCACTAAGGGGTTGGGCAAGGGCGGAGCCCACACCAATGACGCGTGTAGCTAGCAGTATCCTTTTCGTGAGACTCAGGCAAATGCTCCGCACTAGGTACCTTGGGCTGTCATGCTTGGGCGGAGAGGCGCGGGTTCAGGACAGAACACACAAAACATATCAACACGAGGGCAAGAACAAAATTACGACTGTCATCTCTCCAACCACTGCCTGATTGTGTTGATTGCACGAAGGACTGCTACAAAAGAGGCGGGGTTCACTGGGTACTCAAATGCTGCGTCAGGGTCAGCTAGCTGGGACGCCAACAATGCCTGGAACCTGGGACAATCCACATCCCGGTGGGTGTCGCAGCATGCCAGGCAAGCTACAGAAGAGATTGCGAACCTGCCGCAAGTCCTCAAAGCAAACCACTGGTCAAATGCCGATGGCTCGAAGAGGCGACCAGCATGGGTTGCCAGCCATGCCCATGGTAATGCCTGTAGCTGTGAGGGATCGTGCCCCAGAGCAGGTAGAACCACCACATTACGATACTTGCGCAAAGAGGCCTTCCTCCTGGGAAATGAATCCAGCTCATCCGCTGATGGGTCCCAGTCATCGATGGCAAACCGGCTCATGTGCTTCCGCACACTGGAGATCCAAGATCCATGTGCGGTCATGTCACGCGTGGCGGCTCTGGTGTGGTCAAATTCAGGCGCGTCCTTGCGCATGGACTGGTACAGGGCAATGCCTTGTGACAAAGACTGTCGCCACAGTTCCTTCCAGCCCAGGTCGACAAGGAGTCTTCCCAGTATATGCGGCTCAAGCCTTAAGTGGAAGCGCCAGGAACCACACAGCACTGCAACCGCCCACCGGCGTTGGATGGCGCGAAGCCGCGTCAGCGCTCTGGGATCATGCACAGCCAGGGGCGCATGGTACTGGGACGTCGCCGGTGCTAGTTTCAGGTAGTATCGCCGTGCCAACAGCGGCCATGGCGATGTAGCTGCTCTAGCGCATGATGTCCTCATGGCGGTATGACACTTCATCAACACAATGTTGGTGATCTTGATGGCATCGGCAGATGTAGCCTTGTGGACCTTATCGTGGATGTGGCTCTGGCCTGCAAGGTTGGCCGCGGAGGTCGGCAGGCCTAAAAAAACAAACGATGGGAGGACCTGCGGCGACTTACCCTGCAATCTACCATCGAGGGCGGTCTGTAAACCCTCACGGGCCGACACAGTGACCAGGTCTGCAAG
Source organism: uncultured Actinomycetes bacterium (assembly GCA_937902105.1). GTDB lineage: Bacteria > Actinomycetota > Acidimicrobiia > Acidimicrobiales > Ilumatobacteraceae > Casp-actino8. The sequence goes on along the minus strand of CALGTP010000460.1, from coordinate 5,106 downwards.
CACCTTCGCTTTACCCCTCGGGCCGGCATCGTAAATCACCCCATTGGTCACCGCATACGTGTGCACGGCATCCACGACCATAACTGCCGCAGCGGGGCTGGACGACTTTGTTCGACCGTCGTCAACGAATAGCGTGGCCTGCGTCGTGTCCTGTTCACACAGGAGGTCCAAAAGCCACAAACGTTCGCTGTCGTTGGCACACATGTGCTGGAACGCCGTGTTGAGGAGGGGATCCGAACCACTACTGGACCTACAAACACGTGCCAGGGTGTAGAGTGCCTCAAGATCCATGGGGTCATCAGCCTCGTAACTGGCCGTGTACCACTTGCTGAACACTGACCACAGGTGATCCGGGACCACACAGCACGGGGGCGGAGCGGAGGCAGAAATGGCAAGCCCGCAATTGGCCTTGCTTCCGCAATAAATTGGCCCACTGCATGAGAGTCCCTGGATTGTACCCCCAGCACCACGCTGAACCACAGGCAGGACAGAAGGAAGTCGGCCCATGAGCTGCACCTTAGGCCGGATAGCGTGCCTTGAAAGAAGGTCGTGAATCAGGACCTGTTCCCTAGGTCGGGCTCTCGCTTTTGCCACTGCCTTCATATACCTGGCATGCCTGCCTCCATCGTACCCGCCTCGGGCGTCAAACTGAACCTCTACTGTGGGCAAGGACCTTTCTCTTCTGATGGCGCGGCTCTCAGCGAAGCTAATGAAGGCACAACGTGCATCTCTGGCACCGCCAAGCTGGTTTGCACCTGCCAGGCCTGTGAGTGCAGGGCCGGCCCGAAGCATAAGAAGGTCAGAGCCGGTGGACAGCAAGGGGTGTACCAACCCCAGCGGGCGGAAGGATGACACTTCGTTCACAGGCAGTCCGCGGCCTTTGTACGCATGAGTGACCAGGACTGTAAGGACCCATCGGCTCCAGCACGCAGTCGCCCAAGTCAGTTCAGCCCATCCCCATAGCAGGTACTCACCAGCTTTGGAATCGAGGAGCCCATGCATCGCTGCCGCTGGGACGAACGCCGCAGATTTGTTCGCCGCCTTCTTCTTGGCTGACTTTCTGATAGCCTCAGCAGTGAAAAACCATGCCGCTGGGCCGTCGTCTGCCAGGTGAGTGACTGCCGCAGGCCTGTCTCGGTTTTCCTGAAGTGCGTCGAGCATGCGTGCATGTGTTTCGCGCGCCTCCTGGCAGGCTCGCTGCTCGGCATCTTGCGAGCAACGGGAGTCCAATTGGGAAACCGAAGCCCTGACTTGCATGATGATGCGGCGCTCGTCGTGTGTATTCGCAGGGATATCGGTAGCCTCAGTCCGTGACTTTTTGGCGAACCATTGCTCCACCCCCCGGTTGCCCTGTTGGACGGCTGCTGCCCAGCTCGGCTCCAAGAAGCACAACTTACGTTTCCTGGAGGCTGCCACGCACATACTGTGCCACATGTGCGCCTCGCTTGCCGCCGCGGAGCCCCTGGCGGCGGCGTTCCGAAGGGCTTCCTCGCTTTCCCTCAGCAAGACAGAAGTGACATCAGTTTGCTTGGATCGTGCGCCGTCTACATTTTGGCGTTGTCTAGACAAGGCCCCTCCAGCGTGGCCAGAGCACACAACAATAATGTCAAACAGCAGTGTTGCACAATCCGCTGCTAATTGCCTGGTTGGTTTGTCGAGTGTGGTAGTGACCGCGTCTTGTGAAGTGTGGAAGATGCCTACGGCAACGGCCAGTTGGATCTCCTGGGTTCTTTCAAGGGCTTTCCTCCACACTCCTGGGCTGCGGCTCCAAGCATATGCGGCCAGCCGGGCTCCTTCAGGTAGTACAGTTGAAGGGCATCCCCTGTCTTTCACCTTAGTCGACAACCAAGCGCCCGTGTTAACCACCATGATGCTGTGGTCAGAAACGTATCCACTCACTGGCAGGGCTACAGCTGGGTGGATGCAATTTGCCTTTTTTCCAACGAAGACATCGAGGGCTCCTAGCCGGGTGTGGGTAGGAGGGCTGCGCGCAACAGAGAGACCGTGCAAAGCCAGGTGCCGGTGGAAGGATTTCACGAGGCTCAGCCCAGCGCTGCCTTTTGCTGGGGAAGCCCCGCTCCCTTCAGCCAGGCCGCGGAGGTTCAGGTCACCGAGCAGCCATCCGTACGTCGCCGTCTGTTGTTCAAGCTCCTTCAGCAGGCGGGTGGCGTACTGCAGGAACGACGAGTGCACTGCTGCATTCCACTTGCCTGGGTTTGGAGCGTAGAGGGACACTAGCGGCACGTTGCCAAGGACAATCGCGGTGCACCGGGCATGCGCGTATGAGATCGTAGCCTCACTAGTATCAGGATGCTGGCTCTTCAAGAACGGTCCCATGAGTGAAGTGGCCACTGTAACCAGGCTGTCCCATTCCAAGGCTACTAGGAATCCCGCTGATTGCACGTCGTGGCGTGCCGGTCCGTACCACCTGTACCCAATGAGCCACTGCTCAGCCAGTGCCGCTGGTAGGCCTGAGACTGCACACACGTGCACTCGCTCTCTGATCAGGGTCAGACACAAGCCCCGGATGGCGGTCGCACTTGGAACCAATATTTCCCACCACCCTGTGGTGGCTAGGCGGAGCTGAAACGTCATGTCATCAGGCTCAGGCTTAGCGACATGTCGGTAAGGGAGCCGGTCATCAATGTCAAGTTGGTAGAGGCAGTACGGCGTGCTCACCATCCATTTGTCAGCTCCTTCCCACGGCACTGTGTTTATCCTCAAGACTCTATATGCCTCATCTAGGTGGCCAACCAGGTCGCTCAAGGTCTTAGGCAACCCCATCCCATTGTCCGTTAGATGCCTATGCAAGTCCAAGATTTCACGGGCCCTACACGCAAGGAGGTTTGCATCCTGTTGCCAGGCGGCGTGCCTGGGTACGGCGGCACGTGGACATCTTAATTGGCAAGCGCATGCCCCGCATGCGGCTACGAGGGTGGCCCAGCTGTGCTGGGCCCCCCCCGTCCTTACTGAAACCCCACAGCCGCCCACTCAGGAGCGTTGATGCCAGCCTGTCTGCGCACCATTTTTGGGAGTTTGCCTCTGTGCAGGGCCAGTTGGTCACCGATCATGTCGAAGGGCGGCAGCACCACTCTCAAGCGGCGGAGCAGCTCTGCGTCCGCATTATGTGATTCAACTCTGGCGCTTCTGACCATTAAGTGCAATGTGCCCCAAGCTGTTTTCACCACGATCTGCCCCGTAGTGCCAATCAGGGCGGTCGCGTTAGTCTTCTCGAAGGCATCAGTTCCGCAATAGTAGTCCCTCACGAAGATACCACACTCAGCCAATTTGGCCCACCACTCCCACTCCTGGTCGCGGAGGTTGGTCTTAGTCACTATAAACTTGAAGACCTCAATGCCAGGGCCACTCAGCGGCTGCAGCGCCTTTTTATGGAAGCCGTCCAAAAGATTCTCCATTGACTCGTGCGGGTATGCCCGTCTCAGGTCCACGTACATCGCATTGTGCAGTTCACGCGTCTGCTTACGGCGTTTTTGCATCCAGCTGTCCTGTTGGCTTAGCTGCGGGGCAGGCCTCTTTGCGCCGGAGGTGGCGGTTCGTGCGCTCTCTGCACTGCTATCCCAGAATGAAGCCACGTCCGTTGCAGCCTGCATAGGCGGAGGGGGTGGTTGCCTGGCTGCCTGCAAAGGCTGGTCAAGTGAGGTGAGTTTCTTGGTGGCCGCACTGCAATCGCCCATTCCCGGCAACCCATGTGCTGCGCACCAAACCTTCGCATTGTGGTGTTCATTTCTCGAGTCCCGCTGCTGCATTGACTCCTTCCCCACTGGGGTTAGGGGCTTCGCTTTGTCGGACTCCCTAACGGTAATGCCTCCGGTGTCGTGCATTGGACACTGAAACTCGATGTACGGATCAGAGGTAACCCGTGGCCCTTCGTCGTCGCAATCCAACACAAAGTGTTCTTGGTCATCAGTGTCAACCTCGATAGCTGTACCACCTGATACCGTAAGGCGCATGACATCACATGCATCAAAGTACTCGTGCGTTTTGTCGAGCAGGTTGCCTTCCATCTGCAAGAACTGCGCGTAGTTTAAAGCCCGTAAACCGTGAAGAGTCTCGTTGTCCCTGAGCATGTCATTAGCGACGCCGAGGAGCGCATCGGCTGCGACGTCCTCGCCGCCGAGTTCTTCGATGAGCCCGGCGATCTTACATGCGTCCCGCATGAAGGGGTGGAACACCACAAAGGCAAGCAAATCGTCGAAGACCTCGCTGCGAGGTCGATGTCGCAGCTTTTCCTCAACGACTCCCATCGGAGTTAGTTCCACCTGTGCTGCTGCGTTCCCAGGTTCATCGTCTGCGGTGTCCTGGGTGTAGGTCTCCAAGGCTGCTCTTTTCCGTAGAAGTTCTTCAAGTCTTTCAACCTGAGAATCCTCTTCGGATTCACTACCTTGCTCGTCGGTCGCAGTTGCTTCTTTGAGCTCTTCCACGGCGAGTTGCTTGGCAAGCAGTCCAAGGTTGACCCGATAAGTACGGGCTCCGGACCGAGCGACTTTGGTGGTGCGGTGTCCACAGGCACATTCCAGAACCATCCGGGCTGCCTGCAGTACTGGGGGCCATCGCTGTCCCCGGGTAACCTGGACTCCCCTGAAGCTTGGCTGTTCGCCCTTTGTTGTTACCATGGACTTCAACACCGTCATTGCAAGGTTCTGTATGTCTGTCCCGGCGGCCTGTTGCTTCAATTCGGGTATGAGGTGGCATATCCTGATGACGTCCAAGTCCACGCCTTTCTCTGTAAGTTGCAGTAAAGATTTTGCCAAGGCGTTCACGGTCGTCTCGACCTTGTCGTAACCCGCCGGCGCATCTGCGGCCACCTGCGTGGTATCTGTGGCTTCTGACGCCAAGGTGTCCTCGTTCAGCTTGTCGGCTTGTGTCGATACGGGTGTTCCGTGCTCGGGCCCCATATTGCCGGGGTTACCTGCTCCGGCAGCAGACATCGAGGGGCCGGTTTGGCTTTCCTCCACTACGATGGCAGCCTCACCACTGTAGCTTTCGCCCCTCCAGCTGTCGCGAGGATCTTCGTCTGGTTGACGATCATGGCTCCAAGTAGCGGCATCCAAATATGTCATGCTGCCGACCTCTGCTGCCATCAGC
>CALGTP010000459.1 GCA_937902105.1 uncultured Actinomycetes bacterium | reverse complement strand
TTGTATAGCACTCTGCTCAGTATTAGTGGCACTGCGAGTTTGTACCTGTCCGTAGTGTTCACACTGGCATTTGCAAAGATGGGTTTTCGCAAAGGGCGCAGCGCTGCCCATGCCTGTCCAAACCTTGTCGCAAGCTCTGGCATGATCGCTTGTTTGCAATCTTGCGTCGTTCCCAAATGTTTGTAGGTAAAACCAGCTTGTAGCACTTGTACTCCGTCGAATGCCGTCTGTATCTGCAGGGTGCTGTTTTGCGTAATATACAGCCAATGCCTTGCCTTGTTCGCGTCCTTCCCTTTGAACATCAACATGGCCTGCGTCTTGCCTGGTTCCATGTTCAGCTTGAGGTTTTTCCTCTTCATTCTATCCCAAATGAAGCCCGCTGCTTTGCACACCTTATCTGCAAGCTGGAAAGGTCTCTTGTCTGCTATGAGCCACACAGCATCGTCTGCCCAAGTCACGTCCTCGAGTTTTGTCGTCGCTCGGTGCTTGCTGGCATCTCCATCACATGGTCCTTTGTTTCCCGACCATATGAGCTGGTTCTCGATGCCAATGGAATCGAGGTCCTTTGAAATTTCTTGCAGGCATCTTCTGAAACAGAAACCGAAGATCATGTCTGCGAAAGTCGCACCGGGCATGCTCCCAATGCGTGATTCAACCACCTTCTTGACGCCTTGGGTGCTAAACCATGTCTGTTTGTGCATTTCTGCCACAACGTCCTCCAAGTGGCTGCTCATTCCGGCTTCTCTCAAAACCGATTGGCCCTTGATCTCGTCGAGCAGCTCCGCCATGGCCTCTGGTGGCATTCCGAGTTCTGATATCAGAGCAGCCACTTCCTCGTCCGAGTTTCCCATGCTCATTGTCAACTGCCTTATCGTGCTGTAAAAAGCAGCCGTGACGTCCACAAAGATTGCTGCAGCAGATGTTTGCTTTTTGCTGTTGAGTTCGAAATGAGTGGAAACGATATGTGCACCGAAGTCTGTAGACATAGATCTTCTGCCGCCTATTTGTGTTTCTCTTGCAAACTTTTCGTAGGTCGGTTGTACCAAATCTCGTATGGTGCCTTGTATCAACTTTCCTGCATTTGACGAAGCTAGCAGGCCTCTGTGGGAGCTGCAGTTTTGCACCTGTCCTCGTCCCTTCCAAGCCTCAAACAGTAGCCCTCCTTTGAATTGGATTGGCTGTTGCACACAGCATGTCATCTTTGTCGACAGTGGGTGTAGAATTGCTGCCATGAGCTCTGGGTTGCATTTCCACACTTCGTTGGGCAGCATGTCTTCCCCTGGGGCTCTGCCTGCTCTTGCTCTCATAATGCGTATCTCCAAACTTGTGGTTGTTGGGATATTCTGTATCATAAGGTCGGCTCTTGTAGTGGCAGCTTGTTCCTTCTGTCTTTTCGCACATTTGGTCGCCAGGTCTTCCATGGTTGTAATGTGTCCCTTTTCAACTTCCGCAAAGTGACGTTGCCATCTTCTTCTACCGTCTGCGTAGTTGGCTGCTGGTTCACCATTCTCAAGGGCTACCATTGGCAGGGCTCTCATCATTACCTTGGGTCGCCTGGCCCTGGTTGCTCCACGGAAGCAGGCCAGTGCGTCATGTATTTCTTTTGTGTCTTTATTGGACACAGCTGTCTCTGCCCTTTTCACGAGAGCTGCAATGTGAACGTCTTTGTCTGCCTTGAGGCTATCTTTGATAGCCACACTGATGGCTCGCCTTTGCTGCAATAACCATTGTTGTGTGGATTCGTACACTATCTTGTACGTCTCATCGCCCAAGTCGGAACTGATGTTGGTCGCGCACTGGTCAATATATCTCATGGCTATGACCATTGACTTCTTCAGCTGCATGAGTGCCCACGTCGCTTCCGATATAAAACTTTTCCTCGGCTCGTTTTGTTTCACCGGGTATAAGTTTTTCAGCAGTGCCTGCACGGTTTGGATGACTTCTGCGGCATGTCTGTGCACATCCACGGACCATGGTATGCTGAGCAGAGATTTCACGCCTTCGTAAAAATCGCTCTTGCTGCTGTCTCTACTGAATGCCTTCACATCGAAAATTTGTCGCTGCCTCTTGGGAGGGTTGTTTGCATTGGCGGTCGCTTGAATTTTGACCGTGACCGACGTACAGTAGTGGTCGTCCTTCTTTGTTGTAAGGTCGATTCCATAGCAAACTTCTGAAACTGCCTGTTCTGTCCATTGTTGTGGTATGCCGATATAGTCGATGCGTTTCGTTGTATTCTTCGATGATCTCCACGTGTAGCTTTGTCCGCTGTGGTTTTCCGCGAACGTTGCCGGCAGGCACAACTGGTTGCATTGTAGTAGTTCGTGCCACTCCGCTCCTGCGTGGTTTTCCTGTTCTGCGCAGTGGTTGCCAATTGCTTTTGACGTCCATTGCCCTACGCTCGCGTTTGGGTCGGCACAGATCACCAGAGGCAGGCCGTTGATTGGCAGTCTGTCGAGTATTGTCCTTGTTAGCTTCCACCAAAGTGTTATTTCCTCCTTGCTGTAGCCTGTGTGCGGGCCGTGGAGTACTACTGCTATGAATTGCAGCATATGTGCCTGGATACTCACAACTAGCCTGGTTGGTTCCGCATGCAATGTAATGGCACTTTCGGCTGATAATGTGTGGGCTTCGTCGTCTGCTGAGGTATAGCTTAACCTTGTGTTAAGCCAAAGTTCGCATCCGTGAGTGCCCTTGGTGGTCGCTCCGCCTGATATCATGTGGTAATGGCCTACCTTTCGACTGCCTTGCGGCGTGCGCGCTTCCTCAATGCCAACTAGTAGCGCACCCATGTCATCAAACTGTTCGGCCAAGTATTGCATACGGCCTGGCTCGAACATAGCGTTTTGTGGTATTCTGTTGTCCTGCCCCTCGTTGTCTACCTCTCTCAACGTGAGTACATTGGCCTGGACAATTGTGAAATGCAGTTCACTGTTTTCACCACTTTGCTCTTGCTCTTTGCAGTGTTGGAGCTTCACATCATCGAAGTTGGCATCGAAGTCGTACATGTTGACGTGGAAGTTGTTGTCATTGTCGAGTGGTGGATACGCCTTGGCTCGTGCGGCCTGTGTATACGGCAGCCATGCCCATGATATTGTAGCAGTGTTGGCGATCATGTCTGCAATGCCTGATCCGTTGACTTCCGGTGGGCATCGCAATATGTTCTTCGCTACTGCTTTTGCAATGCGGTCCACCATCTCATTCCAAGGATGTCCGCTGTGCGATTTGACATGTCTGTATGTCAATTTTGTGTGTTGGCTAACCAGGTTGGTCAATCCTCTTGTGATCTCCTGTACACTCTTCTGCTCAGTGGCGCCTTTGAGCGTCGCCTTACCTGCTGCCACACCTCCTGCGGATTCCGCATCGTAGTGTATTGTAGTTGGCATTGTGCTGTGGATTGTGCCGCATAGCTGTAGTCGCCACAGTAAAGCCCAGATTATTGCTGATTGCTCTGCGCCTAGGGAATCGTTTCTGTTGGTTCCTATGTTGTTGCTAGGCGAGGCTTCTGGATCTTCTGGGTTGTAGACGTGGTTTCCAAAGCATGAATGTACTGCCACTTTACCAGTGTTCAGTTCCGCCAGAACGACAATTGCCCATGCCGGCCTCCAATGCTCTGCCTCCTCTTTTTCGTCTTTGCTCGCCTTGTCTGGATTTTGGGCTGATCCATCAACGTAAATGTGGTAGTGTATTACCCTGGCGAGATCATAGTCGGTCTCGGTTTTCTCAAGCTCGGCAATGGTGGCCTGGTGGAGGTCAGGTATGTCTTCTGGCCTTAGTGGTTCAGCGTCTTCCACCCATGCCTGAAGTAGCTTCTGTATGTTTGCCGTCTCTATGCCGGTGCTCATGGTATTTACTGCGACGGGCATTCGTTCATTGGCCATGTGTCTTGTAATGTCGCAGTGATCAGTTTCGTTGGTAGTCGTAGTGCTCTCGCTATCGTATCTGAGAAGTCCTTCAAGCTTGATGACGTTGTTGTAACTTTTTGTTCTGGACGGCCTACTTCCAGTCTCAGCAGGAGAGTAGTGGGTGCTGCCTCGTCTGTTGCCACTGGTGTCCTGCAAAAGCTTTTCCAAGCTGAGTGTGACCCTTTGACTGCTGGCAGCTACTGTGTCGCATGCCTCTCTGGTTGTAGTAGTGGTTGCCTCTTTGTCTTCCTCTTGGCTCCAATACAATCTGGTTTGCGTTGTGTTTTGGAACGTCACTCTCCGATGTACCAACGACCGAGCCTTCGGGGAATACCCCTCCAGCGCTGGCCAGTCCCGTCCCAAAGGGTCCATGGTATCTTCCTTGTGCCCCATGCCATCTTGATTGGCTTGCAGTGGTCCACGTATGTCTTCCTCTACGTAGGGTACATCAAGGCAGACTTCTTCGAACGAATCAGAAGTGACTGCTAAGGGAGCTCTGGTTGTCCGGATGAAG
>CALGTP010000458.1 GCA_937902105.1 uncultured Actinomycetes bacterium | reverse complement strand
TGCGAGACAGCACTCTCTCACTCACAGATTGGCAGACAACACCCAAGGGCCGCCTTAACCTATGGCCTTTTAGAGCAGGCCCGTGGCACTTAAGAGAATACTGCATGGGACAAGCAAAGATCCTCGCGTTTGCGTGCTGTCAACACCGCAGACTAGGAACGGAATCGCCTGTAAAAATACTATCAGAAAACCTGGTGAAAGTAATCGCCAACATCTCTACTGGCGCAAGCAAAAAGACACTCGAATGGTCCTCAAGAGACCAACGAGAACAACAAGACATCGAGTCCACAGACATCAAGATCAGAACCCACATTGGGCCAACGTACCAAATGCCGGCGTTCCTCCGGAATAGCACGATTAAACGACTTAAAAACTGGATACTCAACAAATTCGGATCAACCATGGGCTGGATAACAATAACCGACGACGAACTAAACGTCTACCACGAACAGAACACGCTAGCCGTCACTGCGGGCGCCGAAACAGAGGACCATGAACCTCTAGGAGACTACGTCAGGCTGCACACGCTGACGGGCTTCCCAAAATACACACTACTCGTCTCTACAACATTCAAAGCCTCCGCTAGCCAAAACCGCCCGAGCGAATCCCACCTAGACGACGACCGTAATGCCCAGATCATGAGCCATACGGAACAAAATAACATCAACACGACCCAACACGAGGTAGAGGACTCCACATCCGCGGTCAACAATGACACGAGAGCCCCGACAACCATTATGGCGCGGACAAAAAAAGCCCTCAACATAAACGCTCACTGGAAGACACCGGACACACACGAAGGGACATACTCTCCACGCAACTATCACCTGCTCCCCGACTCGATGAAATCGCACAAACTCAACAACCAACCGACAATCGTCCGCGGCATCACGGGTCGCCACTGGAATCTCCCGACAACGGCCAATATCCTCTCGATCAAAGAAATCAAACTTTGGCTGTGCAAACAACCCGACTTCAAAGGCCTGGGCCGAGACAACCTTGTTATCGCGATGCACGACCACGAACACAACTCGTTTACCGCACTCCCTGACGACAGCCTACGACACATAAACGTCTACGAACTTCGACTAGTCCTTCGACTGAGAGGCGGTGGACCTAAAAACTCAGGTGCGAACGGAGGCCCCGATTCCACGATCAATGACTCTCACAAGACTCATACATTGGCAAACTCAAAACATGCCCACGATGCATCGGTTGACAACGACGGTCCAAACAAACGTCGATGCCAGCTGACACGACCCCAACACTCAACCCCCCCGGAGCCAATGCTCATAGAGCGCGGTAGAGCCACGATTACTGAAGAACAGATCCAACGACAATGGATGCTCTACCCATTAGTGCTCACCCAACAGGTGATAGCATTCTTTGGATGCAAAGGCCAGCTGGGATACCTCAGTAATTTCTTCATGTTCAACCGCATCCAATTCACTATACCACCATGGTGCAGTGACGGCCAACATTCCCCGCTATACACAGTCTCCTCGGCAGAACAGATGATCATGCTCATGAAGGCGCACCTATTCAAAGACACACGCACGGCAGCAGAGATAGCGAACGCTAAGTCACCATCCGAAGCCAAATCATTGGGAAGACAAGTCCAGCGATTTAAAGAAGACATTTGGAATCAATATGTATGCGACATTGCCTACTACGCCCTGTTAACCAAATTCGGACATGAACAAAACCAACTACTCAGAGAACACCTTCTCAACACTGGAGACGCAATCTTAGCTGAGGCCACAACCTACGACAAAAAATGGAGCATAGGCACAAACCCAGACGATATACGAGCGCGTCACCCGCACACTTTCGCCGGCTCAAACATCCAAGGCTACACCCTGATGGAAATACGGAAAACCCTGAGGGCCGACTCCACCACCGCTACCCCCTGTGCGCGAACACCGCGGAACACCGGGTCGGCGCCCAACACGAGACTTTACGCGGACGATCCGCAACCAGCGATCCCTACAGCGCCTGGCCCATCAAACGGTGGATTCCCAAACAAGTCCGAAAAGCCCGTGCCAGCGACCCCAACAATACAGCACGCCCGGGATCCTAACGGGTCCCCGGAGATGATCATGAGCGACGCAGACTCCCAGACCATGGAACCTGATGACGACATGCTGGACCCACACAGCAAAATCATACTCGAGCTATGCCAAGACGCAGACCCGGGGGCAATCACACAATCCTACATCATCTCTCCAGGTGCCCTTAACAAGGTCACAACCAACAACTTGGGTGCAACCAGCCACACCTACACAGCTCAAGCAACAAGACCAACTGAAATTCTGCTAATCTTGGGAAGAACATCGCTACAACAGGCCCGGTCACAACCACTGTTCATCCCTGACTTCCTGCAATCATGGCCCGACACCGAACACGAGGACAACTCATTGCTCCTCCTCGACGACTCTCGACCTGCTTTCGCCAAAAAAGCGGGCCGCCTACATGCAGCAATCAGAGTCACAATCACTGATACGACAACAACCGCCGAAATAAGAGACTGCAAACGAAGTATACACGGCAGACCACAATCACTACCAACGGCCTACCGTACACGGATCATAAGACCCGAACATGACGCAATCACATGTAGCGACACCGCATGGACACCGCTGAGGAGCGGGGACCGTATACATGTATGCCCGGGACCGCCGAACAACGGACGGGAATATACGGCTCTACAATACCAAGTGACCATGCACAACCATAACCCAACCGATACCTACGATCGCCTAACAGGGGGAGAAAAGGAAAGCACGATATCCGGACATGATGCTGACAATGGCCACAAACAAGACAAAGACGTGATCTCATCCACCGACAAGGCCAGCACCTTGACCTCGCACTCACAACCCAATGCCACAGGTAGTCAACAGATAGCAGGGAACCTGCTCAAAGTGCTCACGCCACCAAAACGAGAACAGCAGACGAGTCACCGCCTACAACATTCCTCGTCAGAATACCCTCCACCAGCCGTCTTCACCACAATCGACATCAGTGCCGTGGTCGGGCCCATGGGTAATGGCAAGAGCACCCACCTAATGACTCTCGCAAAATTCCTAGCAACCGAGAATTACAGAGTCATTGCCCTCAAACATGCCTTCGACACTAGATGCGCACCCGACAAAATTGGCACTCACGATCACCAACTCTTATCGGGCTCATCCATATCCTCACTGCCGACCGAAATGACCAACACAAACCAACGAACATTCTTTCTCATCGACGAAATCCAATTCTTCCCGGCCGCAGAAATCGCCCCCTTCATAACAATGTGCCGGGAAAATAATGCTCAGGCAACACTATTCGGCCTCGACAAGGACATCCTGACAAACACCTGGTTCCCGGCATACGAAGCACTGATCTCCCTAAACGTACCAATCGCACGGAGAAACTTCCAAAAGTGCAACAGCTGCCACAACTGGGCGACATGTAACACGCCGATAAACCAATGCTTCCCACTTGCATGGACTACCTCAGATGTCATTGGGGGATTCGAAAAATGGGAAAATGCATGCCACCAATGTGCGGATCTATGGTATAGCAAATGGCAAAATGGCTCATTAAATACAATGGGCGACATCGACATTCGGATCCACCATGAGACACTGGCATCACCACTCACAGTCACGATCCGAGACGGCACAAGGATAGACGAAATAAGACATACAATTACGTCCACCCTGAGACTCACCGATTCGGAAGAAATGCATCTCATTGAGATCCTTGAAAACCCGACAACGGATGTCGGAACGGAACCCAGATCCGAAAACCAACACAGGCCCGTAGGGGCACGTTTGCTGTCAACGAAAGACAAAATCATACGTCACTCGGCACAGGTGCCCCGCAACATCGATATCAACGCCACCTATACGATCCCCGCAACACAATTGCCTGCCTTAAATACGTCGAACCCATGGACGATGATTCTCATAACACCACCTTCGGCTGATAAAATGTCCTGGCGAGTAATTGGTATCAACCAAGCAACATACACAACCAACGTGCTACAAACAATACTAGACTATGACACAAGCTCAACGTTTATGCCACCGCAACATTACCAAATCCGGGCCACCAACACCTCAGACGGTCAAGGAAGAGTACTGTCCGACTCTCGCCCAATGGCACAACAAGACTTACGGGGTGGAGAAATCATCACGGCCGAGCCAATCTCCTCACCAACACAAGAGCCACATGGGATGCAAGAACATGATGTCACATGGGGAGGGGAGGGATACATGTCTACTCAAGACCGTACCATACCACCAACCGCAAACAATAGAACTGGGACTACACCGCCGACATTCACCGAACTGAATCCCGAAGCCCAAACCAAACAAAACCAACAACTACACGGAGACTCAGAACTCTGGGAACTCCCAGTCCAA
>CALGTP010000457.1 GCA_937902105.1 uncultured Actinomycetes bacterium | reverse complement strand
CTGGAGCTAACTGCTAAACATCGACTAGGACTGAGAGCCTTTGACTGTACCGCGGCCTATCTGCAAGCGGAACTTAAGAAGCCATTATACGCAAGGCCGCCAAAAGGACTGATGAGCGTACTGCAAAAGGAAATGGAAGGAGAAAATGTAGGTACAAGTGCAAATGATGTCTGGAAACTTCGCAAAGCCCTTTATGGATATGCAGGGAGCAGTCGACTGTGGTGGGACAAAGTCTCATCATGGTTGAAAAGTTATGGTTTCAGAGCTCTTGGAAATTCGGGAACATTTATGATGCTGGATAATCGAAATGCAACTGAAGAATCTATGCAGGGGATCATCTTGCTGAACCTTTATTCAGATGATGGACTTGCGTCAATAGACAATTCAGCCCTTTGGGATAAGTTCATGTTAGATTTCAAGAAAGCGTTTGACGTGGTCGAAAAAGATCCAGATTACTTTCTCGGGTGTGCCATTGAGTGGGATCAAGAGACTGGTGTGATTAAGCTTGATGCAAGCAAGTACCTTCGTGAAGTGATATCTAAATTTGACATGGTTGGTGCTCACCCATCCCCTATACCAGCCCCAGCAGGCATGAAGATTTATGCGAACGAGAGCTGGGATGGAGACGAAAAGTTCAGGAACCTGTATCAGCAATATTGTGGCTGCATTAACTATGCGGCATTGATTAGGCCGGAATTGAGCTATTATGCCTCTCAGATATGCAGGGTAATGAGCATGCCGACCGAGGAAAACCTCAGAGTTGCACAGAACATTTTGAAGTATGCCATCGGATCCATAGATGAGAAGATCACTTACAGACCAACCGACGCGAATGACCCGTTTGGCGGTTATAATTATGGACTAATGGTGTTTACAGATTCTGATTGGGCGACGAGCGTGGATACACGACGTAGCCATGGATGTTACATAGTCATGCTTGCCGGGGGATGTATCGCCCACCGAAGCAAGGCACACAAATCGGTTATGCTTTCTTCCGCTGCAGCTGAATACTATGAGGCGAGCGAAGGGTGCCGAGAACTCATTTATATTCGAGGAATCCTGGAGGATTTTTATGGAGAGCAACTGCCACCTACCCCGATGTACATCGATAATGCAGCATGCATTGCGATGGGAAAGATGCCTGTCTTCAGTGAGCGCCAGAAGCACATTCCAATTCGTGTGTGCCACCTCAAGGAGTGTTGTGATGAGGGAATCGTTGAGCTCCGACACATTGGGACCAAGTACCAACTGGCGGATATTGGAACCAAAGCTTTGCCTGCACCCGCTTTCATCCCTCTGCGGGATGTAATCCTTGGAAAAGTATCATTCAGCGATCTCCAAGGAATGTAGCGTTCTAGCGTTCATTGATTCGGAGTTGAACTATTGCTATGATGAGGCACAAGAGCTATGTTCATCTCTGAATCTAATCTTATAGAATATTTATCGCCTTATGCTCACTCTCTCACAAAAAAGGGGGGATGTGAGAACGTCATTTGTAGCCAGAGTGAGTCATGAGGCTATAAGTGAAGTTGAGCCATTATCAACTGACATTTAAGGGAACAGAGTTCGATCCTCCTGAGATCGTGACAGAGTTTTGTTCCATAGTACAACTCTCCTAAGTTGAGTAATGAATTTTATCTCTGAAAAGCCGTCATGGCCTGAGAGGGTTGCTCTCGGACGCATCGCTACATCGACCTTGTGTGTATCCGCGGTGCGCTTGCGATGCTCTTCACGTGACCTGACCTGGGTCACGCTCTCACAGATTGTGAGCCCTTTGCTCTTACTTCGCTACCCGCTATGTCCGAGCCCCACCGCCGAAGCAGTTGCAGCAGCGGCGGATCGTTGGGACCAGACGTGATTGGCCCTGGCCAGCGCGACACAGACCATGATCAGCGCACCGATGACGGACTGGAGGCCTCCTTGGCCACCCGGATCATGGCCACGTCTGCTGCATCCGGAGTCACTGCACGCCGACCACCTATCCTAGGCGATCCTGTCACCTCTGGCATGCCGAATGATGGACACGCGTTGCCCGTTTTCGTGTCGCCTGTGCACCCTATGCCAGTATCTGAAATGTCTCCGCCATCGTTTCAGCCGTCACCGCATGACCTCAAGCTCCTTGTTGATCGTCTCGCGGCGACTGAACTGCGTAATCATCAGTTACAACTTCAACTCGCTCAGACTGTGCACGCTATGGATCATATGCGACAATATGGCAGCGCACCGCCATCAGTCTCTATGCCGTCACAGGCAGTTCCCATACTCATGGATCAATCTTCAGCATCTCCTGCCATGATGCTGCCCCGTGCGCCGATAACAGATGCAACGCTATACCACTCTCCTATGCCGGCGGCCACTAGTGAGTTCATGCATCTGCCTATCCAGATGGGCCCGAATGTTCTGGAGCTGGAAGCACAGCAGCGTTGGATGATGCACCAGCAAACTAATCCTAATCCTTATCAGCAAACTGGCAGCAGCAATCATTATCCATCCACGATTTCCGCTGGCATTTTTCCCCAGGAACATTCGAATAGCCGTGGCATGCGCTCATCAGGCATTGCATCTTCAGGTGGGCCGTTCAGCCTATCTATGCTCGGCCGCGAAAGCACTTCCGAGCAGGAGTTCGGGTCACTGATGTGTCACTACTCTGGCATGCCGAACGCTCGTGTCAAAGGCGAATTGTACCCCTCCTTGTTTGCAAAAGTCAATGCCATCGTTTCAGATGAGACCACGTCGCATACTCTTCTGCATATGCTCCTGGATAATTCAGATATTCCGGAAATGTTATGTTTGCACTGTTTTCCCCAACTCTTGCAACAACGCATTGACGAAGTTTATCACAGGCGCAAGTTTTCTCCATCCATCGGCGGAGGGGCGAGAGTATCTGCCTTCCCTACTGACCCTTTGGCGCGGGGATCTGCCCGCGAATCTGCGAGTGCCCACGCCTCCGTTCGCACCTCCTCGAGCTATACTGACGGCATACGCATATCTTCCGAATCAGGCTCTGGCATTCAAACCCCTTCTCCGGAAATTGAAGCTATTATCAAGGCGTTGCTCAGTAATAAATGGGAGCAAGCTGCCCATGGTTTTCAAAACATATATCACGGCGGAGGCTTGGGGACGACTACGCCACGGAGCGGAATCACCAAGGAGGCAACTTCAACGGAGATGCTTTTGTCGTCTGTCCTTGAACGAACCACAGCACTCCTAGCGAGTAAAGCATTGGAGCATGACGGTCGAGGCAGTAACGCAGAGAAAGTCAAGTTCAGCACCTTCAAGGATGCTGGTCACTCTGCTGGCCAAACCTCAATTGAATCCATTCTGTGGACGTGGGAGACCGAATTTGCTTCCGCTGGTCTCCCGCCCAACGTGTCCCGTGTCATCGGTTTGATGCTGCCTGGTGGCAACCTGAGCAACTGGAAAGACACATTCCGGTCGGTAACCCGTGATCTACATGACCCCGAAGACATTCGAAATTGGACGTGGGAACGTTTCGGCAAAGAACTTTACAAGTCGCCCATGTATCGGGCTCCCGACAAGAAAAAGCTTCTTGACGCTCTTAAAAAAGTGGCATGCAAAGACCCCGGTCATTCGGATCAAATTACGACGTACGACAACGCGTTCACGCTGGCATTGCAAAACCTTCGCCTTTACCATCTCGACTCGACATTCAGCCCTGCCCAGCAAGCGCAGATGTATTATGATAACCTGCCACCTCTGATTCGCAAACACATGGCTTTACGTGATGGTAAACGTGCAGACCCTGAGATCCGTGACAACCTGGACGAAGTTCGTGCTGAAGCTCGGGCCGTTAGTCACTGGTCAGTTTTTCAGGCTGAAGCTGCGTCACTCAATGGCGGAAGAGCCATGGGCGCATTGGGCGCCTCGGGCACTGGTACTGTGGGCCCCCCGCCGGCTAAAAGAGTCTTAATTGAGCCACGTGATGGTGAAGTGGTCAGATTCGCCGAACGCCCCACGGCAACGTCCAAGGCCTGGCTTGACCAGAATGCGGCAAAGTATAATTGCAGGCACGGTCGCGGGCAAAACGTCCATGTCATTGTCGGACCCGAGCATCAGATCAAAGCTATTTTCAATAATAGGGATGCACGTGCTGCGGGCTTGATCCAACAACCACCCAGGAAGCGGTCTGAAGATGGCGGCCCCAGAAATGCTCAGGGCCGTGATGTTGCTAAACCGCCCACGTCTCACGTGTCGGCTCAAGCAGTGCAAGCTACCATCACTTCTCCGCGAGATCAAGGGACCTCACAGCTGCCACCATCGGCCGCTGCTTCCGTATTGGATCAACCATCTTCTGATGCCAATGTTTCGAAATCTGGGGGTCCTAAAGTGTACTCATACTCTGCCGACATCATGCCAGGCTCCCATGCCTTCAGCGGGCGAGCCCGTGGCCTAACGAT
>CALGTP010000456.1 GCA_937902105.1 uncultured Actinomycetes bacterium | reverse complement strand
AGGGCTGTGGCGAGTTCTTGTGCTGGCAGTGCAGGATCTTCAAGTCGTGTGGCTGCCCGGATGATACTCCAGGCGAGGCCAAGGAGCCGGAGGCTGAGACAGCACCGGCTGACTGCAAGGTTTGGTCTGCATTGCAGGCGGACACAGATCGTTTGCTACTTCCTGAGCAGTGCCCTGATGGCGCTCCAGCTGCTGAAACTTGGGTTCTGCGCCGGAGCTATGATGGAAACACCGGTCTTCTGTTAGACCAGTCCCGAGCTCCGTTTGGCTTGGACAAGGAAGCTGAGTGCTTCACTGTGGGGCGGAGCCTGTACACAGTTGTGTTCCATCAGGATCAGAAGGTTCCTCACTCCGACAAAGGAGTGTTCGGGACTAGCACTTGTGCCAGGGATGATGCCGATGCCAACTTCCACCTCCTTGAGGATCAGGAAGCGGTCAATGCCATGCTCGATGACGATGTGCCCACTGAGTACTACTACAGTGAGCTGCGTAAGGATCTCGAGTCCAGGTATGCTGGAGCAAGAGTTGATGTCATTGAGCATGTGGCGGAGCTCTACGAGTTCTACGACCTTTGCATCGCTGTTGGTTTCAGTTTGGGCATCGAGAAGATGATCCAGCTTCGGACGAAGCTGAAGGTCTTGGGCGACATCGTTGGCCGGGACAAGTGGGAGATGTGCGAGGACAAGGTGCAGAGTCTGTTGGACTGGCCGGTTCAAGGGTCATTGAAGGCCCTGCAGGAGTTCCTTGGCACTGCCAATTACTCTCGAAAGCACATTGGTCCGAAGTTCTCTCAGGCGACTGTGCCGCTGAAGAGACACATCTGTGAGGGTGACAAGAGTTTCCCTCTGTCCCCGCGCTCAGTGGAGGCCGTGGAAAGGCTAAAACGCCTTGTGTCCAAGCGTGTCGCACTGGAAATCCCCGACGAGCGTGCTGCAGTCGGTGGATGGAGGCCCTTCGAGATGCTGTGCGATGTCAGTGGAGTGGCCATGGGTGCTGCTCACTTGCAGTCGAGCCCTGACTTCTCGAGGATGGCGCTGCTTGGTACCTTCAGTGGGTCACTGAGGCCGGAGCAGCAGTTGTGGACTCCTTTCCGAAAGGAGCAACATGGCCAGATGAAGGCGCGTAGGCACTTTCGAGGGCAGTTTGGATCGATCCCGACCATCTGCTACACTGACCATGCCCTCACTGTGAGGGTGCAAGAGCTCCCGTTGGACACGGTCGATCCTGTGGCCTGGAGAATGAACGCAGAGATGACTGCCGATGGCAGTGAGCTGCGCAATCTGGCTGGGCGCAGTATGCGGCTGGCTGATGGCATTTCCCGAGCTGTTACTCCGGAGATGAAGGCACGCACTGAGGAAGAGTTGAGAGTTATCCTTGATCAGCAGACTGAGGAGATGAAGCGCATCGAAGCGCGGCTCAAGGACCCTCTGTGCGATGACCTGCTGGACCTTGACGGTCTGGCTGAGCCTGGTGTGGTAGATTGTGGACCGGCCAAGGCCGACGTGACTAACACCAACCAGGAATCCAAGTTGCTGGTGGGCTCAGTTGCAGTACTGGAGCCTAGTCCAGTAGTAGTCCTACTGCTGCCGCCGTATGCCAATGATGAGGTCAGTGCGGCTGGCGAGCAGGAGGTCAAGCGAAGACTGGAGACGTCTTTGAAGTGCCCTGTGAAGGTCATTACGACTGAGGCCGTGTTCGAAGACGATCACGGCCGTGGCTACTGGCTTCAGCCTCAGGCGAAGCAGTATGCTGAGTCGATCCGCCGCATTCGCAAGCAGATCATGGCTGGCATGGCGGCGGTGGTACGGTTTGTGGCCAAGTGGAGGCCCAGATTCGTAGTTGGCTTGGGCCAAGGAGCTGTTGTAGCTCTGCTGGTGGCGCTGCCGTTGCTACTGGAAATAGCGATGAGGGAGCGTGTGTTCACCGAAAACGAGATCGTTGAGGCCCAGCGGGCTTGGCCAGCGGTTGAAGGTTTCTTAGGGTTCGACCCTGAGTTGTGCCCGGGCTTTGGCTGGAAGCATGTGCTTGAGGCTTTCCCGGAGATCCACAAGGTAGCCTTTAAGGAAAGGCCGGCAGCTGTCGCTGGTTCCGGCAAGAAGGCGGTCTTAGCCGGCGAGATGGCTGAGACTTTAGGGTTCGCCATCGTCAAGCCGAGCTTGGACGAGCTAGGTTGGGAAGACTTGGGAGGCAAGACTTATCCTTGGAACCTTGAGGAGCAGAGCAAAATAGGGGCTTGCGTCACGTGTGGCAGACGCAGCCAGTTGCACCGGTGCCGAAGTTGCTTGAAGCATTTGCACCTGAATTGTGCAGCCAACAAGAGCCTCAATGAGTACCCCATTTGTGGCGGTTGTCAGGAGATTGAGGGCCCTGGGCCTGCAAACCTGACTGTCAGCGAACAGAGCTGTAATGCTGCCGAAGTGGAACTTCGCCGGCTCCGCGGAGATGAAAGGCCGCTGCTCCTTGCTGGTTTGATCCAGTCCAGGACAGGAGCAGGAGAGGGTACGGCTCGTGCCGCCCTAGTTGAGAGCCTGCATCAGAAAATCCGTGAGGATCTTGAGGAGGTTGAGGGGCAAAAGGAGTTTCCTCGGCTGGATGGCCTTGGCGGAAGAGGCGAGCTCTTGATCGCGCAGCAGAGTGATCCCTTCACATGGGAGCTGCGAAACTACCTCTTGAAGTTGTCTGGGGCTAAGCACGAGAAAGTGGTTCCTCGTGAGGAGGCTCGCTTGGCAGCGGCAGTGGGGAAGCATGGCGCTGAGAAGTTGCGTCTTGCACCTGAGGACGGTGTCTTAGAGCACTGGACTCATACGCATGAAGGAAGGTTGGCTGTGCCGGTCTTACCTGAGGGGGCGTGGAGGCGGCAGTTGTTCCTGGCCTACCATGATGCTCCTTTGCGTGGTCACCTCGATGCAAATAAAACGGCTCAGATGCTCAAGCGAGTAGCTTGGTGGCCGAGGATGCATGAGGACGCTGAGCATTGGTACCTGACGTGCACCAAGTGCGCGGGAGCCAGGAGGCGGCCTACGATGATGGGCCTGCGTACCTCCGATGAGGACTACTTTGCTCCGCCTTGGTCTGATGTGTATTTGGACTTTCAAGGCCCCTTTCCCGAAAGCGTAAGCGGTGATAAGTACGTGTGTTCTTACACTTGCAAAACGTTGCGGACGTGTCTGCTGTCGTGCTGTCCCTCTCTGGAGAAGGGTGAAGCAATGCAGGCAGTGATGTCTTGTGTGCTGAGGTCGCTCACGCTTCCTCGTATCATTCGTCACGATCGCGGCCCGGAGATGACCAATTGCCTCATGGAAGAAATCATGAGCTTGCTCGGCATCAGGGAGCTCGAGCCTGCGCCCTTCCGTCCGATGGAAGTGGGCATGGGTGAGACGATCCACCGTGAGGTGAACAAGCAGATGGCTCTCATCCTGGAGGATGTGGTAAGAGCCCAGCCACGTGAGTGGTCGCGAGCCGTCGATCTGATCCATTTTGTGATGATGAACTCACCCATTCTGGAATCAGGGCTCACTCCGAGGGATGTCGACCGCGCTTGGTCTCTCAAGGACCATGTTGAGCGAGAACTGCTGCCGTTCGAAACAAGCGGCGGCCAGCCTTATGCCAACTTGAGCCAGTGGGCTCAGTCGATGTTTGAGCATTATAGGTTGATCCAAGGTTCTTTGAGTCGGTACCTGGCAGGAGTAAGTGAGAAGAGATCTTTGAGCTATGACCGAGGTCATACCAACGACCCCCACGACTGGGAGATCGGGGAGCGAGTTTGGAGGAAGCCTTCAAGGCCTCCTGGGTCGAAGATCACGCTTCGCAATGTGGGCCCGTGTGAGATTACGGCCCTGAAGGGTTACAAGGTGGATTTGGTTGGAATGGAGCGCCTGCGAGGTCAGCGCATCGACAACGTCTCCTTGGCAGAGCTGATACGTGTGCCGTTTAGGTTCGACCCGAGTGAAGAAGGTGGTAGGTCCATTGGGGCCATTTGCCGTGGCGAGAACGCCTCGGCTCCGCTACCAGGTGCTCAGGGCAAGTTCGGTGAGCTTCGTGGTGGAGCTTATGTTGCCTTTCGTCCAGCTGGAGCGCGGCTGCGCTTGATAGTTGGCAAGGTCGTTGAGAACATGCCTGAGAGCCGAGCACTGCTGGTCAGAGCTATGGAAGGTTCCTATGGCCCTGGCAGGTTACGGGTCTTCTGGACTACACCTGCAAACCAGCCCACCGAAGTGGTGCAGTACAAGGGTATCTTCAGAGAAGTGAATCTGATGAAGAATGGCGCGCTTGCTTACGGAGATTTGCGGGCGATGGAGGGCGGTGGCTACCAGTTGGTGGTTCAGGAGCCCGAAGAAGGCGGCGAGTTAGCTGCCAACACTCTGGAGGAGGGCTATGGCTGTTGCCATTGTGGCCTTCAGCCCAGAGCTCCTAAGGCCGAGTGTCCGACGTGCGGCAAGGCCATGCACATGAGCTGTGTGCATTTGGAATGTGGTGGAGTTCAGTCAAAGGTGGCTGAAGAGGCTGAGCCTGCTGCTGAAGCAGCGCAGGCTGAGAAGCGTGTAGAAGGTTTCCACGACAGCACTTTCTCCATCAACCCCAAGAGGAGCAGTTTGATGTCTGATGCCAGCCTGGTGGGTGAAAACTCCACTGGCGTGAACCTGGCCCTTGAGAGGCCAGTGGCAAAGTTTGATTCCAAGCGGTGGAAGCGGTTGTTCGCGTTGGGCAATGCCGGACTGTTGCGGTCCGAGGCTCCAGTGCGACTATCCACTGGTGAGATGGTGTGGCCTTCCAAACCAACGGCTGACGTTGTTGAGGGTGATCGGTTGTTCAGCTTGGCTGGGCGTATCCTCGGCAAATCGGCCCAGGTAAAGGGTGGAGTCTTTTCGGCTGCGTCTTCTGACAAGGTAGCCATGACGGATTCCCGATGGAAGACGAGCCATTTGGTGGTGGCTACGCAAGATGAGAGGGGAACAGTAGCTGTATACCCTATCATGGCCAATCCGGTTAGTCCAGTGGAGCTCCCGCCGGGAGTTCGACACCTGCAGTTGTTTGTGGAGCATGACCCCCAGCAGGGCGAATGCCTTTACCTGCAGCGTGAAATCGGCCAAGTGGCCAGATGGGAAACCGAGAATAAGCCTTCCGACC
>CALGTP010000455.1 GCA_937902105.1 uncultured Actinomycetes bacterium | reverse complement strand
TGAGCGACTCTAACATCGCTGCAAACTGCAACTGAGTGGGCCTCCTTAGCTCTGGTAGTAGAACCACCCTGAGAATCGCCCTGCACGATGCGGGTGCCGATGCTATGAAGAAGGTGTGCGTCAGCCCCGTCAGCAGCATCGTGTCTCATTAGGAGGGCCATATGTCCGGGAATCACCATCGGTAGCACTCCCAGTAAAGACCGCACGTGCTGGACTGACATGCGACGAAATGCGTGATTGTACAGCCAATGAGCAAAATTCATCGCATTCATCCAGCGAGGAGTCAACGACGTGCCAGTGACACCCACAGGCATATACATGGTGGGTCCAAGATTCCCATCGACGGACACGTGAAAGCCTATAATCACCAAAGGGTCGCCACAAACTGAACCACCTTGGAAATCTACGGCCCCACCCTGAGAATCGCCCTGCACGATGCGGGTGCCGATGCTATGAAGAAGGTGTGCGTCAGCCCCGTCAGCAGCATCGTGTCTCATTAGGAGGGCCATATGTCCGGGAATCACCATCGGTAGCACTCCCAGTAAAGACCGCACGTGCTGGACTGACATGCGACGAAATGCGTGATTGTACAGCCAATGAGCAAAATTCATCGCATTCATCCAGCGAGGAGTCAACGACGTGCCAGTGACACCCACAGGCATATACATGGTGGGTCCAAGAGTCCCATCGACGGACACGTGAAAGCCTGCAATAACCAACGGGTCGCCACAAACTGAACCACCTTGAAAATCTACAGCCATGCGGCGTTGCTCTGCCATGACATTGTTTATTTCCATAGTCATGTCTGGCACATTGTCAACGAATGCGCCACGATCAGATAATTGGGGGTGGGTGCAAACCACATGCATGGACGCAACCTCAACTTGGTAATATTGCTCCAGGATCCATTTGTACGCATTTAGTTGCAAGCGGTAATGGTTACCAGCGCAATCCTCCAGGTGGCTCAGTGGTGCTTTCATCTTTCTCCAAGCGTTTGTGTATTTGGTGGAAAGATCTTTGGAGCGTTTCCAGTCAAACAGCACCAGTTTGTTGTCATGCGTCCGAGCCACAAAGTCAATGGACCCTGCTAGCCTCTCGTCGGTTGCCCATATGGTCCACTCAGTGCGATAGGCTGTGAGACCTTCCAAGCCAATGAGATATCGTAAGAACATTTCAAGTTCGACTGAGTGGAATGTTATAGATGCACGATTGAGGTACAGCTCAAACGTTAAGTGCATGAATGTACCACGATTGGCTGCTTCATCTCGGTCGCGATCCCATTTTTGCTTGATTTGGTCTACGGTCATGCCCAACGCACGAACCGGTCGCTGGAAATCGGGCAACGCTCTACATAGCCGTGTAGCTTCAGAGCATACCAGTTCTTCATCACATGGGTGCTGCATCAGAAGTGACAACAATGTACAAGCTTCTTTGCGGGATGAAAACTCATGTAGAATGTCGAGCGGTGGAGGCACCTGTAAGTATCCAGGGCGCGGCCACGTGCGACCATCCATCATGAGTTTTATTACATTATCTGCTTCGAAGTTTGATGCGAATTTGTGGACTAGACCAGTGACAGAACCTAATGTGGGGTTACCCAGGATGTAGTAAGTATGAGTGCTAGCTGTAAATGTTATCGAGTCATCCCGTGAGTGTCCATGCAGTTGTTTCAACAGGTTTGCATCCACATGTGGGATAGCACCGTGGAGGAAATCCGTTGGAACACTAGGCATAGCAGGTACGCAACAGCTCTGTGATATCTCGGGAAGTCGTAATCCACCAGAACGATGTTGTTTTCGTTCTAAGGCTTTGAGCCGATTGGTATTGATGCGGTCTGTTATGGCA
>CALGTP010000454.1 GCA_937902105.1 uncultured Actinomycetes bacterium | reverse complement strand
TAGGGACAAAGGGAAGCTTGAGGACACCGATTTCTTTCATGTAAGCTTTTGTTGCATCAAGCAAATAGCTCTGCATGGAAGCGGTCATTATTAAGCTCCCGTCCTTTTGCCATTCAAATTCGTGGTAAACTCCAAGGTATCTTTCTAACAAAACTTCAGGGTCTTTGAACTTGATATCTTTCTCAAGAACAGACCAAGCAGCCCTTTCTTTATTGGCAGCTGCAATCAAAATAAAATCATCGACGTAGACAGTTACATCGATGTCAGTGACAGGATTATAAAACACGCCGGGCGACCCTTCAATTGGAAGGTATTCAGCCGCCTTCATGATTTTGTGCATTTTCTTATCCCACAATGGACCACTCTCAGGATGGCCATAGAGAGATTTCTCGAGAATGCACACCGGGTCATGATACTTGGCTGTTCCGTCCTTGTGGAACCAGGATGCGGGCCACCAGGCTTTGGGAAGCCGCACCCAGGTTCTTGGCCTTCCTGGGGCCTCAATGTAGGACTGAATGTATGCCTGTTCGGCATCTCTGGTAGTGGCTCTGGCTCCCTTGAGTGCTCCAATGCCGATTGCAGTTCTTGCGCTCGACATCGAGCTTGGGGTAGCGCCAACCTCCTGAAACAACAAATTTGCCGGAGTGCCATCACCAGTGGTGATATTTGACCCTTGAAACACAGCACGGGCCTTCATCGGGGCGACAGCATGATCATATTTCTGACCAGTCTCTGTCAGTTCAGCATTCTTCTGCCCCATGATGAGGAAAATGAGTCCTACCATGGGAGGGAGACCATCTTTAAAAATGTGTCTTACATCTCTCCATTCGGCAACAGTGTCCTCTCTCCAAACAGTATGACTTCTCAATCTAGTTACTTCACTGTCCGCTGCATTTCTGCAAGGTTCGCTGTGGAATTCAGCGGAACTAGCGGGAATGACACGAGTGACAAGCCCAAGGAAAGAAAAAGGGGACTCAACAAACTTTTCCCTATGAGACTCCGTTTTGGAATCCCCATTATTGACAGCACTCATGGCTTTGAGGCCATCTTCGGAAGCATAACTAAAATCAAAACCGCCAACAAGGGGAGGAAGCTCTCCTTGATGATCTTGAATGGAACCCTCAACCCTTTCAGCAATCATGCCAGAAAGATTGTCACGGATATGGTTATTGACGATGGAGTCGATGACTACCTTCGCAAACTGTTCCGTATACAACTCGGTTTTTGAGGTTTCATTCCCTTGGCACATGTCATGAGTGTTCGGAGGGCAAATACATCTTTTTGGTGAGAGCCGTTCGTGAAGAGTGACATTGGTGGTTTGCACAAGCCAGGGTTTCTTAATGGGCCTGTTCTTACTCGACATCAAACCGAGAGCACAGCCATCAAACCTAGTGGTTAAGCAGTTGTTTTTATTGAACCACTGGACAAGCTTGTCAATGTTCCACCCTACACAGAACGCAGGCCACTCGAATGACACATTCCCTCCACTCTTTCTGACAATGTCAGCAATGACGATAAAGTTATCAATCATAAGAAGGGACTCCTTCCTCATCTCTTGAAGCCGTTTTCTAAAAACTTTCCCGAGTTTCCAGGAGTTAAAGACGTTCCATGTGCTCCAAGGTTTGCAAGGCAGGGATCCCCATAGTTCAATGCTTTGCCCATTCTTGATGAGATTGAGAATGTTTCTTTTGGCTTTCTCAACCCCACCCTGAGTGGTCAAATCACTGAACTCTTGAGTGAGTCTAAGATGTTGCATGCCGATCTTTCCAGCATGATTACTCAACACACTTTGTTCGGAACACGCGAATTCCACAATGGTGATGCCTTTGGCCGCCTTTTGGAAATCCGGATCCCTGGGACCTTTGTAGACAGTTCGAAGGTTCTTCGCAATAACAGCAAAGTCAGGTCCTGAACTCGAAGGTGAAGAACCGCCTTCACTATTCGTGATAGCGTTTCTCTCTGCAGCTTCAGCTGCTGCAATCTGTACTTTTAGATCATTTTGTTCTGTTGCAATTTCAACAAGAAGCAACTTTTGCTTTTGAGGACCAAGCATGTTCCAGAGCTGTGTGGGAATATGGGAAGGGCGTTTGGAACCAGTATACCTACGTGTTTTGTTTCCATGCGCATCTGTGCCTTCTCCACTCCCACTTATGCTCGCAAGCTGTTCGCTGAGCATCTGGCTAGCTGTCTTTGGCCCTGAAATGGTTTCTGTTTCTGAGCCCCCCACCTCTTCAACGATTTTCGAATCCTCCCTTTGGATAACAACAGGTTCACTTTCTATTCCTATCTGGGATTCATCCTCATCGTTGAAAAGTGAAGTAAGCTCTTGCCCATGCTCATCAAGCACAGTGAGCTCTCGGCTCTCGTTGAAAAAGGAAGCGGGCTCCGCTTCATGGTCACCAATGTCTTTGATGGCCTTTCTGATCTCTTCGATCGATGCCTGTATTGTGGCATTTTCGTATGATAGCTGTTTCTTAGCTTCTCTCATCTGTCGCATCGGAAATTCGATCTGCAACGGAAAACGAACATCTTTCGTCCTATGGATAACAAGCTTCTGTTTCTTATCGAGCAAAGTTTCCAAATAGATTATGTTGTAACTCCCGTCACAATATCCTCCAACCTCATGGTAACCCACAAAAATTGCCTCTCTGCCGCGTGGTTCTGGTTTATCAGCAGCGGTGAGTGTAGGCTTAGGTGGGACAACTGTGCAGTTTCTTCCAAACTGTGCAAGCTCACCCTTGAATTCCTTATTTGGATTCCGGTGTTGGTAAGACTTTTTATCATATCTCAAGGGGTGTTTCTTCGTTAAATTATCAAGCTGACTCCAACAACGTCCAGCAAGAGGGAAAAAGAACGGGTCTAAACCAGCCACCAAAAGCAACACTTTAATGCCATCGGAAACAAGTTCAACATCTCTCTCTATGTCATTGGATTGTGGCCTGTAGGGCACAGCGGGCGTATGCGGGACATCGAGCTTGGTTGCAGCTTCAATGAACTCTTTAGCATTGTCTGATGTTAGACTAAGCACACTGTCCTTTCCTTTGAAATCTTTTATGCACTTCAGGGTCCTTTCCGTTTTCCTATTCTTCGACGGGCAAAATGCCCTTGAAGAAGTAAACTTATCTTTGATAACGAGGCCATATCGGCATCCACCTAGGACTTTCAGTTTTGGACCAGCGTCATACCAGTCGCACCTTAAATGGCCAAACTGTAAGACGTCATCTGTTTTGTTGTGCACTCTCTTAGCGTACTCTCTCCGTTGTTTAGCTGACAAGCACCACTCACACTTACTGTTAAAAGGATCCATGTGGGTGTAAAAGTGCGAATCGGGCAAAACGTTCCACGATTTCTTGTGGTCCTGTCCTCCAACATTGGAAGGACGGGGCTCGGAATGTGGTTCAGGCGGAAGAGAAACTGATGACAAGTCGGTAACCGCCTCATCATCCTTCAATGAAGGAATTGCTTCTTCACTGGCAGGCTCGGCATTAGACGATTGAGCGGGCAATGCAACACACTCTTGAGCTTTACACTCAAAAATCAATCTTTCACCGGTTTTGAGCATCCGTGTTACAGACGTGAGAGGATCAAAGACTGGCACTCGGTTCTCTGTGCGCAAATCCATGATTTCAGCAGGCCCCTCAAGAACGATAGTTCCCCCTTTGAAGAACAGAGCATTCCCAATTTCACCTGGCAGCATGTTAGGAGGCCAAACAAACCCCCATTTCTCCTCCTCATTGATCTGCCCCACGCTGACGACTGGAACAGTGTTCTCCAGAGCTAAATGCTTGAAGGTTCCCAGGCGCCCCATCGGCTCCTCATAGTATTCTGATGTAGTGATCTCACCGTGAGCTGTGTCGATTCTCACTGATGGACCGTGAATTGTGCTGCGAGTGGCGGATTTCCTCGAAAGTCCAGTTGTGGCTCCGGTGTCTGCGACCTGAGCTGTAACTGCGATATGAAGCTTGCCTGACTCGCTGAACAAATCCCTTTCGATGGCAGTGTGCAATCGATTCGCCCTGTCCAAACGATACATCATCTCATTGTAAGCTCGCTGCTGCTGCTTGATATCTTGCTTCACAAAAGTTGTCATAGCGGCAATCGACCAAACCTCTCGCGCTCCCACAGGCTCCGGCTTGTGCACAGGCCTGAAAAGCGCAGCACCATCTTCAACGTCAAACTGGATAATACGTCGATTCCCAAATGAAATAGAAGTGTTGCCATTCGTCCCTCGAAACAAAGATGAAGCGAGCGACTGCGCACTCGATGGAGACATTGCTGCTGCCAGCGCCAGCGGATTGACACAAGCTGCTATGGCCACCATTGCACTGATCGCCCTTGCTACTGCTCCCTTCTTCGGCTTTGCGTCCACATGCTCGTAAGTGCATTTGTCACCATTTGAGCAGACTCGCGGAGGGTTCATCCACGGTTTGTGGAAGTGGCAGGCTCGCTTCCCTTTTGCTGTTCCATCACTACCAGCATCCGAAGCGTTCGATGATCCCGGAGGCGTTCCTCCTGGAGATCGGGCAGCTTTAGGCTTCGGGCAGTCTCTGGCAAAGTGATCGGCACCGCAATTGAAGCAGCCTGCACTCTTTCCTCCTTTGGACTTCCCTTTGCCACCGCCTTTGGCACCTTTGACACTCGGGGCTGCCACCCCAGCATCCTTGAGCTGTGCTGCCATTGCTTGAATCTTCCGATCCCTGGCTTTCAACTCCTCTTTAGCTTTCTTCAACGCGTCCTCGTCCTTGCCTGCTTCTGATTTGGCGGGCAAAGCAGACTGAAGGTCTGCGGACTTATCGGCGGTGTTCTTGAGCTGATCCTTCATCAAAGATCTTTGCTCCTGTTTGTAGGCCACTGCTTTGATCTCAGCAATGCAATCCCTGAGTCGATTCAACAGGTGCTCATAGTTCCTGTCGGCTCTCTGGATCAACTTGTACTGGTCATAGTATGGCTTGAATGCAGACGACTTCTCAAGCGATTCCTCAAGCAATCCCCGCAACGTGCTTTCTGATACTTTCGAAACATTAATCTGTGAAATAGCAGAATCCCAACTGTTCAAGAAAGTTTCCAGTGACTTCTCAGTCGGCACGGTCTCAATGGCGGCGTCACGAAGCGCGAACAAAATGCTCATGTCGTGAAGCTGCTCCTGTAAGTTCTCCTTCTGAAGTTCGTCAATGAAGAAACGATACATCTGACGGCCACCCCACATCACACCAAGCTTTGCTTGCTCCTCAATCCGGTTGCTGAGAGCACGAGCGGGTTCGCCCTTGATGGTTCGCATGAGGGCCTCAGCGAATTTGTCCTCCATGCCCACCATCCTCTCATCATCGCAAGCAAGGCTGTCAATCGTCCTCGATCGATCCTCGGCTTGAAGCATGTAGGTGTAGGCTGACTGACCAAGTCCAGAAGCGGTCCGAAATGCAAGCCTGGCATGTTGTTTCCAGCGTCTGATTTCAGGCCCTTTCGGGTGAGCAAGCAGAGTGATCTTCTCGGCCTCTCTTCGTGTGACAGATACCAATGGCGTAAAGGCCTTATTGGCAACTTCTTTTGCGGCAGCGATCTTCAGTTTGCGGAGTCGCCTCTGCAGTTGATGCTGTCGCTCATTGACTGACCATGATGAATGACTGCTATTATCATCGTCATCATCGCCATCTCCACCAGGTGCACCAGCAGTCCTTGCTGATTTGCTCTTCGACACTCCATCGGCGTTCTGCAGATTGCCTTCAGTCTTGGTCCCATTTGACCGTGACTGTCTCCCTCCATTGGTCCCAGCAATTTGTTGTTGTTGCATCTGTTCGAGCATACTCAACGAAGCTGCGGTCAAAGGAACGGTGACTGTTTGTTGTGTCGGAGTTGGCGGCATCTCTGAATGAGCTGAAATAAACTCAATGTCCAGAAGATCCGTCGTTGATACCTGGGTAGCAAAGTTCACATTAGGAATACCATAGGTCGACATTGGAACAATGGCCATTTGCCCTGCACCATCATTCTGCGCTCTTGCAAAAGGATATGTCGTCCACGGAGTCATTGGCACCTGCGTTTGGTGCGCAACTTGAGTTGTGTTCGAAACTGCATTGCCAGAATAAGGCAAGACCAAGTGTAAAGGTGCAGCTCCCATCCCAGCCACGTTTGGCTGAGCTGTTGTCGTCAAAACCGTTGGTTGCGGTGGCCTGTAAGCTGCATACTCTGCGGGGCTCGCCATCTCAATCAGAGGTCTTTGTGATATCAGTGC
This sequence comes from uncultured Actinomycetes bacterium, assembly GCA_937902105.1. Lineage (GTDB taxonomy): Bacteria > Actinomycetota > Acidimicrobiia > Acidimicrobiales > Ilumatobacteraceae > Casp-actino8. Next base: position 1,476 of record CALGTP010000454.1, on the reverse strand, counting down.
CTCATTCGCGCGAGGGGTACCAATACTAAACACTTGCGTTGTAACAGGGATCGGAACAAGAGGAGACAGCACTCTAGGCGGTCCATCAGGGGCTCTCATTGCAAAGGGATCCAGTGACATCAAACCAGGTGGTGGCTCTACACTCGGATTTCCTTCAAAACCATTTGATCTACCTGCGTTTCCAGCAATGGACTGCAATGGGACGAATTCCCCACTACCGTTCATCACATATTCTTCGTCGCCACCGCTGATGGTTGCCAGTGGTGGATTTCTGAACAGTTCCATGCGACGTGCCTGAAGCCTCTCCGAGGACACGGATGGTGCTCGCTGTTCTGATTCAACATCTGCTGCTGCTTCAAGCTCTTCTAATTCAGCTGCTGCCCTGGCTTCTGCAAGGCGGGCCAGTTCGGCCTTCTTCATTGAGATAGCGGCTGAAAGCTTGGATCGGCGGGATCCCTTCTGAGACATTTCTCTAGGTTCTTCCGCTTCAGGAATGCGGTGCGCAGGACTGAATGAAGTCAACGCGTTTCTCACTGATGAAATACTCAAGTCGATGGCACGCTCAGTCAACGATAACGGTGCAGCGTACAATGGCGGATATGCTGAGGAAGATGCTGGATCGTCTACTCTGCCTTTGGCCACCTGTGCTATTGCTGTCTTCACCGGAACTGACTGTGAGAACATCCGGGCTATCTGAACTGGCATCCACTGAGGAATCGAGGCCGGAACCTTGTACAATTCTCTGTTGAAAGCTGAGCTCAGGAGCTCTGTCCCCTGGTTTGCTAGAATCTCTTCTCGTAACCGCCTCGTCTCCTGCAACCCTTGATATGCTGCAATTGCTTCGGCGCCAGCTGTGTTCGAGAATGCATGCTGCTGTGCGATTTCAGCGGCCTCCAGGGCCTGTAAAACTTCTCCAGTGCTCAGAGACGAATGCACTGAACCTCCTGGTGTTTCCCCCGTGGAAAGCATTGTGTAGTGGTGCAGCTGCGGTCCTGATCAACTTTCCGTTTCTGCGTTTAACACCAGTAAAAGTGTCGCCGACAACAGGTTGTTGTAGATACTGTCCGAGGTGTGCCCACCTTTTGCGCAAGCGAATCCAATACTGAACCTTGCGGATGGCTCTTTGCCAGCGTTGTCGAACCTCTGAGGTTCGACCAGTAGATGTAGAGTGTCGCTTCCAGTAGAAGCAGACAGTGGTCGCAGCAAGGAGGATTATTGCTACGCAGACTCCTAGCATATACCCAAAAATACTAAAAACAGAAAAGAGAAGCAAAGCTATCAAACGTACGCTCAAAACGGCGTACGGCTGATAACCTGCGAAAGGCAAGATACCTAGACAATAACTAAGCACCCAGAAAACCCTTTAAATATCTCCCGTGAAAGACGATCTTAGCAGTGTTCACAGCATGCCACCAGCTACAGTGACGATGCCTTTTGATCCTAGCTGCTATGATGTCCAGTCGGAGTTTGTACCTC
>CALGTP010000453.1 GCA_937902105.1 uncultured Actinomycetes bacterium | reverse complement strand
TGGGAACAGCTGGCAGCGGCACTACATCCTCAGGCCACTCGCACTCATCGATGTACTGAAGTTGTGTCACCTTGTGGCGTCGCTTCTGTGGTTCAGCGATGCCCAGCAATTCACGATATACCACATCCTTTTGAAAGTGAGGAACTGGTCGCCCATCTTGCGCTGCGAGCAATGCCATCATATAGAACCTAGAGGCTTGTTTAGAATTCCTGATGTACCATTTCTTCTCCTGCGGCGGCTCTGCATCGACAAGAAAAGATGTCTTATTCAAAATAGCTGCATGTGCCTTGTCAACATCTGGCACAAGCTCCCAACCCTTGTGCTCCATAAGGCAAATCAGTTCAGCGAGACTGACCTCGTTCAAGTCTGCATCCTCTGCCGGGAAGGTCAACAGCGGCTTGCACGAAGACACCCTTATTCCGCATTCGAGATTTTCCCTGCCACGAAGCGTTAGCTTCCAAGGAGGGCCTTCCACCATTTCATCTGCAGCCAACTGCTGAACGACCTGCTTGCAATTGCAATCATCACCCCACGTGTCTGCAGCAATACCATCTACCCCACGGTCCAACATCAAAATACGCAAGACCTTGGGCGCATGCGGTAAAAGGGCAATCGGAAACTCATAATGATTGGCAATCTGGACCACAACGGCTGTAGTGTCCTGCTCCCACACACGCATCTTCATCAAAGAAGAAGTCGAGAACGTTCCTGGATGCATGGTCATCGGCATTGCGCCGCATGTCTTACTTGCCTCAATGTTCATAGGAGTAAGGCCAACCACACAAGTCTGCTCTTTGACATTCAATTCCAGGAGGCGATGGATAGTGACAGCCTTCAAACCTGACATCTGAGTTTGTCCAGCTATCTTTGTCCGCTTAGCCAAGGCGATGTTGTGGTCCACCAATCTGAAAAATACCAGCGACTTGGCCTTCTCGCCCAGGGACCCCAAGCTGTGAAGTGTTCCTGCAGCTGCAACCGCAGAGATTGAGCCTCCCAAAGTTGCCCCAGATATCCCGATCTCTTCACCAACCCACTGTAAGGCTGCGGTTTCTTGACAGGAGCTGCCGGTTTCCAGAACTGACTCCAAAGTTCTGAAAGCACCACTCTCCAAGAAGATGCTAAAGAAGCTATCAGCATGATGTTGCATGGCCTGGTGCATGTGTCTGATTACAGCATCTCGTTTCACATCTGGAGCTGTTTTATCATCACCCAAGCCCATCATCCCATCCAGCTGTTTAAAATCAGGTTTGTCAGACTCTATCGATGGGGCTGGCATCGTGTACTTCGTCCATGTGTCTGCATGATAGACAACCTTGAAATGCTCTGGGTTCCTCCCTGCCAGAGCGTGCTGAACGGTGCGAGGGTGGTCCTGCAATCCAAGCTGCACACAAGCATGACGACCATGCTTTATGGTTTCGACCAGATTCGCGAAATCTTCGAAGTTATCTTTGGACTCCTTGAGATGTTTGAGGATTGAAGCCATTCGGTGCGAAAGACTCACAAACGGATCACTGTGGCTTGCAGCCCGATCAACTTCGCGTTTGGTTTTGGCATGTTCAGCCTCGACTGGTCTTTCTGCTGAAAAGGCTAGCCTGAGTTTAGCAATGTAAGTCCTCAAGCGTGGAAGGAAAGTGTGATCGAGATCCGGATCTACGAAGGAGCCTCCAAGATCCTCAAATTGGGCACACTCCTGTTGAAGTATATCGCCCTTCAGTTGGATCACGACTGGGTGTGGGTGATCGGACTGCTGGGTCTTCTTGAAGGAGGCTAAGGCCTTCTCTGCTGAGTAATGAGCCATACCAAAGGCACAGAACGGAGATTGCTGAAAATGTTGAGTTTTCATAGTGAAGGTAGTAACCAGGTAAGCTCGGCCCTTCTCGTATTCTAATATGATACTCAAGCGGTCTGACTCGCTGACATCCATTCTCATAGATACTTGTTGCAGCAGCTCTACAGTCCTGATCTCATACACCTTCAACACCAATTCAAGGAAATCCCCAGTGGCCATCTCTGCGCACCTAAGACCCCTAAGTGGACATTCTTTTGCAGCATTCCGGACCTCAGTAGGCAAATCGTCAGCAGCACCTGGATCCGATTCTCCAGCATGAAGAAGATCATAGTGGCAAGGGCAACTCTCAGCCCACACAAGTAGGTCACTTATTAGTCGGGCCTTGGTCCGCAACATACGCCAGTATGCAAACCAGAATGGATTGTTGATAGTGTCATTGACCAAGTCGATGCGAGATTCATGTGGGCTATCTTCCTCCAAGTACTGAGATTTGTCAAGCGCTGCAAGATTGCTGGCGCCACCCAAGTATTTGTTCACATCCCATCCCCAACGTATAGCTGCCTCCAAGTCATCGGTCACCTTTAAAACACACCTGGCCACTGTGCCCCATCTTTCCACATAGCACTCGCCATCAAAACCATCGATGGACGACCACAACGCTTGGCCAACAGCTGTGCCATGGAAGCAGGTCTCAAACAAACGTTCTCTTGTCTCTTTCTTTCTCAGCACAGCTGCAAACTTGGATAAACGCAAGACGGCTTCGTTGTAGTGTTGAAGTACATGTCCCAATCCTTTGCCAGCATTGTGGATGATGTGTAAAGTTCCAGAAACCTCCAAGCTTCCAGTGACATCGACCATGATCTCAGATAGTTTTGGACGTGGCGGGGCAGCAGCAAAGTCGACCTCATGCTCTTGCCGCAGTTGTTGCTGCAGATCCTTTAATCGTCGGACATCTTCCTCCTCAGCAAAATCGACCTCTTCGGCTGCAGTAGGTGGCCTGAATGCCGTCTCCTCATCATCATCGTCCTCATCCACCATGTAAGGGAACACCTGCTGCATAGAGATGGGATGTGTGCGTGCAATACCAATCTCTGTACCAAGGTCAGATATCCATGATGGAATGGATTTGATGAGTTCTCCAAAGGTCATGTGGTCGGTCGAAAGAAGAAACACAGCGTGCATTACTGACTGGAATTTCAAGGCCAGCGAAGTGCGGCCACCACCGAGCTGCACAACTGGCGCAACATGCCTGATCAATTTCTCACGGATCCTCCTCATCAAAATGAGTTCCTCACCCCATGTGTCAATCCGAATCGAACGGTCCAAGTTGCGCCTTAGATGGACAGGCCATGGAGTGCAGGCAAAATGGG
>CALGTP010000452.1 GCA_937902105.1 uncultured Actinomycetes bacterium | reverse complement strand
CAAATGGTTCCACGCCTCATCGTCGCCCTACATCGCGACAGGTGGGCTACCGCAGGTTGTGACCTCAGCTGCTGACTACGCGCATGCGAAGGAACATCTCAAAGATCTCCAAAGCAAGAAGAGTGCTTTGAATCGTAAGACGACTGCAGCTGGTTATGAAAGAACTCACTTCGACCCTAACAGGACAGTGTGACTAAATATTTGGGCTTCTCATTACGCATTGGATAAAACTCTGGGCCTTTATTTACGTTTTTTCACGCTAGTAACACAAAGCAGTGCTAGTCACCATTCATTCCAACAATAAACTGCGGACTACGCTCCGAATTGTTTGTACGATGAATCACACAGCAAATCATAAGGAACGAAGAAAAACGACGCCGACAGTAAGAGCGACACGACAACAATTAGCTAGCTACGTAATATGTTGTAGGTTCTCAAATGGCCATCACACGCTAACTGTCGCACTAGTCACAGAGATTACAAGGATTCCAGTACCTGATTGCGTTCCTCGACCTCATGTGATTGTGAAGAAATGGAAGCCGGCAGGTTACAATGCCAATAGGGTCATGGCTGCAGCAAGCGCTTATATCATGGCAGATCAAAAAGCTGATTTCAAAAATCTGCCACTGGTGTGGAAAGGCAAGGGTAGTAAAAAGCTTGTTAGTTTAAATGTGTAGCTTAATGAAATTGTTAGCACTGATTTGTTTACTATGCATTTTAAGCGATAGGAGACTAGTTCTACTTTTATTTATCGAACCTACCAGTTTAACAATCGAGCAATTTTGTTTTGGACTGACTTCAGCCTGATCATAGCGACTGTGTATTTGAAGAACCCTAGTAATCGCCCTTATCCTTGCGCTTGCCTCTTGCAGCCTGGCCCTGCCAGGGGTCTTTCTTTCAAGAGGCAACATCTTCAAGCGCAAGGACAAGGAAGATTACTATGTAATGTCGCTTGGGTTCTTCAAATACACGATTGCCATGACGAGGCTGAAGTCAGTTCAATACGGGGAGGATGCTTCTCGTCTCAGCTTCGAATAGCTCTGGTTGATGCTAGTCAAGTGCTATGTCAAACGGTGTAACAGGCATTAGGCTTAAAACGATCATTATCGGTTTACAGTGTGAACTTATAAACGAAGCACATGTGATCGTTTTCAGCCTAATGCATTCTCGACTAAGGTGTTTCTGTTCAAGGACCCTCTTGCGGAAATGAACCGTGCACCAGTGTTTGCGTTCAACTACTCCATCGACAATGAGCTCACAATTTGGCAGCATGTTCAGACCAAAACAGCCCCTCCGGTTTGCATCCCTCCCAATGTCCGCTTCAATGGGGCAGGGATGATAATCGTCCGAGGGCCACCGCAGCCATTGGTGGCAGGGGCGCTTCGCAACGGGTTGAAGTTGAATCTGACTCAGCTAGATGATTTATTGGGTGAACTGGGCGTCCCCCGACTTGCTGCTGGGACAGGGAGTGGTAAAAAAAACGTTATCGTCAAGAAAGACAAAGCCCGGGCTCTCATCGACTTTGTTTTTCCCGGAGAGTCAGAAACGGAAACTACTCGCATGGTCAATGCCATCATGGGCAAGGCCAACAAAACCCAGCAAACTGACCCGCTATTGCTTGAGGCAGCAGCGTCAATCCCTGTTGAAGAAGCAGCGGCATTCTCCAAGGTGATCAAAGACTGCATTAGGCTGAAAAACAAAATGGATAAGGAGAAGCAGAAAAAACAGCAAGCGACACCTGCAGAATCAGCTGCTTGTCCAGACACCCAGGGTCCAGACACCCAGGCCGATGATGAACCAGCGCTGCCGCGGCAAGGTCCAGCAGGCGTCCAGCCTGAATATGTCTTGCCGTGGAAATCCTACACCCCAGAATGTTTGGCATTGTTATTGCCAGGTCGTCATGCTTTGCCATATGTGTACTTGCGACGAATTCCATATCCTGGCACTGCAAGTGGCAGGTACACAGGTGTGTACCAAAGCTGCTTGAATTAAACTAATGCAGATGACAATGTGTGTAGAGCTGCTGTAGTTTCAAAAGGTTTAGCTGCCTGAATTTGTTTTGTGCCATGCTTGCCAACTAAGGTTCGCTTCTGCTAGGGGATACTAAAACACGCACATGGGGCGGTGTCCAGAAAATGCTCACCGAGTTTGACGCAATGAAGCAAGTTCTTGAACACATGTACGAAACTGACAAAGAAGTACGCCCGTTGAGTTATGACACCATGCCGCATCTTTAGTTCACAGGCAATTGCGTGTGTTTTGAATCGGTGTATGTTGAAATGTTTAGGATTGTTTTATGGTGATAATATCAGCTTCTTGGACTGCTCATGTTTGCCAGTGCGTGTTGCAGTTCCGTTATCATTTGCAGTAAACTAACTATGCCAACCAATGGAACTGTAACACACACTGGCAAACATGAGCAATTATGATTACATGTCAACTGAGGCCAAGCGACGACATCATCAAAGAACAGCTGAGTAAACTGCCCCCAGATGGTGGCATCCAAGGCTAGACTGAATTTCTGAATTTAGCAAGCTGGATTTTCATTATTCTATTTTAGTGCGTTCGTATAGTATGAAACTTCAATTGGATTTTGCTGACACTAGTAATTGTAGTAGTAGAAAGCAGGGCCTTTTAGTAGGTAGTGGACCAGCAGCAAATTCGGAAATCCGAGATGCCGACCTGTCCGCTCTCCAAAGACGCAGCGACACGACATGGTGGCAATGATGTTGTCAAAATTGGTTCAGGGCTGGAGTTTTAGGCAGTGGATGTTGCAGGTTTTTTTGCATTGTTTGTTGTTTTGGACGATTTGCATGTTAGTAGCAAAATCGATAACCAATTGCCAAATTAATGAAAAGGAGCAGCTAAGGAGTTAGGGAATTGGGATCTAGAATTGCCCAACACATGCATTTTCACGTGCATATACGTACGTGCGTGCGTACATACGAACATGCATACATACACATACACATACACATACACACGCACATGCACTGCACATTCACATTCGCACTCACATATACACTACACACACATACACATACACATACACATACACATACACACATACACACATACATACATACATACATACATACATACACACACGCATACAGACAGACACACACACACACATACATAAACACACACTTATATATA
>CALGTP010000451.1 GCA_937902105.1 uncultured Actinomycetes bacterium | reverse complement strand
TTCAATTCTTCAACGTTACGAAGAAGCAGAGTCGCCTCTTGATCTTGGTGAAGAGCCAGCTCTAGTTCGTCAGGGCACGCGAGTGTCTTATGTCCCCAGCGCGGCCCTGCTGATCCGCACCGCACTCATGCGCGAACACCATGGGTTCGATGAAACCTTGCGTTATGGCGAAGACGTTGATTTGGTGTGGCGACTCTCCAATGCTGGCGTCATCTGTCGTTATGAACCAAGCGTGATTGTGCATCACGCACCGCGCCAGTCTTTCGCGCAAGCCTGGCGTCAACGTGTTTCTTATGGTTCGGCTGCAGCGCAACTAGACGCTCACCACCCGGGGGCTGTGGCCCCACTGCGAATCAATCGTTGGAGCGTGCTTGCATGGGGCGCTCTCGGCTTTGGTCATCCGGTAATCGCAGTTTGTATTGCGGCTGGTTCAACAGGTGCGCTGTATCAAAAGATTGCTGGACATAAAGATTCATCATCTTTGGCGGTGCACTTAGCAGGTAAAGGCAATATTTATGCGGGACGCACAATCGCTTCGGCTATGACCCGCAGTTGGTGGCCACTCACCGTGCTCGCAGCACTGTTCTTACGCCGCAGTCGACGCGCTGTAGTGGCAGCAATCATCCTTCCTTCTGTGTGGTCGTGGTGGAAAAAGAAACCCGAACTTGACCCACTCACTTATTGCACCCTCAGACTCGCCGATGATGTCGCCTACGGCACTGGAGTCTGGAAAGGTGTGATTGCTCGCCGCAACATTGGAGCCCTGAAACCTCGTTTTGATTGATTTACTGGGACTTCTCTGAGCTACAGCCACTTTCTTGGCCAAGCAATGTGCGATACGGTGACTTTATGATCAACGAAGAATTCGGAAAATCACTTATCAGCACCTTTAACGACCCAGTCGGGCACGGTGTTCATTTGCTATTTAATGAGTGGTGGCAACATGCCAGCGAGAGTGCCAAAGACAGTTACGTAACGATGATCAATAGCGATCCGCACTTTGCAGCATTTTCTCAAGGCGACCTGTACGCCGAACCTATTGATTTTGCAGCGACTAGTGAACTTCCTCTCGGAACATTGGGTCGCACGTATCACGATTGGATAGTCGACAACAATCTGATGACGGCCATTGTCGCTAATTACAAACGACTCCACGAATCATTTGAGGCTGATGGGACTCTCATTGGTATGCCCGTTGAAATGAAACACGCCATCTTGCGTTCATATCAAACACATGACTTCCAACATGTCGTAACGGGATATAACTCTTCGGGTTTTGGGGAAGTTGCTCTTCAGGCTTTTTGTCTAGCTCAATTCCCATATCCATATTTCGGAATGTGGTTGAGTGTTTCCACGACGCGTATGACGTTCACTCAACCGCGAACGATTGTGAAAATGATGGATGCCATTAGTGCAGGATGGACATATGGTCGCACCACCGGCAATATTCAATGCGAAAAATGGGAAACCATGCTCGATCAACCGCTGTCGGAGATCCGCTCACGATATGGCTTGAGTGGAATGCCTTCGTTACAGGTCTGACCGAAAAAGGTGGCACATTGCATGATCGCAGTCGGTCAACGAATTACTTGGCGCGCTGACCCTTCTTGCGACGAAAGATGAGTGAGTCACCGGGCCGATGGATCTCGTGTGCTCGCCGCCATTCGGCAAATGTCTGCAGGATATGCGGTGGGTCACCGTGGATCTCCGTGAAACCACCATTGATGTGTCGTGTATCAAAGTACGAGGCATGAACATCATTGGCGTACAACTCGCACGCAGGCTCCAAACCAAGATCAATCAGCCGTTGCCTCTCGGCAGGAAAGTCAGTCACCAAATAGGCACAGTGATGATAACCCTCTTGTCCGGCCTGATACATGTCTCTGTAGATCGACGGCGTCTCATCATGTTGCGAAATGAACTGAATCATCGTGTCGCCAAGATACCCAAAGGCATATGAAACATCGGCCTCTTGTGGCGTACCACGATATGTGAACTCATCACAAACATGATGATCTGTCACCGAAAAAGGACCAGCACCGAAAGTGTCATACCAATATTTCATCGACTGCTCAATGTTATTGACGAAGTAAGCCTGCTGAAATAACGGGTACGGAGTTCCAAGTGCGGCCATTGTGATCATCCTCTTGCTGTTCAGTGATCAGAATAATCACCAACATCACTACGCTCATCACCGTAAGGCACAACAAAGGGGAGAACCATGGGAGTCTTAGACGGAAAAGTAGCAATTGTGACTGGTGCAGGGCGCGGTATCGGAAAGGCGACAGCCAAGGTGTACGCCCGTGAGGGGGCGAAAGTTGTTGTCGCAAGCCGTACCCCTGCAAATGTGCAGAAGGTTGTTGATGAGATCACAGCTGAGGGCTTTATCGCTATTGGAGTCCCCACTGATGTCGGCAAGAAAGATGAGATGTTCAATATGGTTGCCAAAACGGTGGAAGCATTTGGCACTGTTGACATCTTGGTCAATAACGCTCAAGGTTTTGGAACCGAAGAAAACCCGCGTGCCTCAACAATTCCTACACCGCTTGAAGATACCGATGACGCTGAATGGGATTACACATTTCGCACTGGCGCGTCGGCGACCTTATGGGGAATGCAAGCTGTCTTCCCGCATATGAAAGTCAATGGCGGACGCATCATCAACTTCTCATCGGGTTCAGGTATCGAAGGCTTTCCCGGCAATACGTGTTACAACGCAACCAAAGAAGCGATTCGTGCCCTGACGCGCACTGCTGCGCGTGAATGGGGAAAGTATGGCATTTCAGTGAACACAGTCAACCCATCGCTGAAGACAGATGCCTGGGATAACTGGATGGCGAACAACACCGACTTTGTTGAAGGCTTGAAAGACAAAATGCCGCTTGGATTTTTAGGTGATGCCGAAGAACATGGCGGACCATGGATGGTATGGCTGGCCAGTAAGGGCGGCGAGTACGTGACTGGAATGACTTTTTTCCTCAACGGTGGCCGCTACATGAACTGAAGAAAGAAAATGCGCTGACCTCAATCGGAAATTCTTTGAACCCGAAAGCCCACCGCGGGTCCTGATACGAATTTCGGTGCCCCTACTGCTCCCTCTAAAAATCTCCATGGTTCAGGTAAATCTTCATCGTCCTTGAGCTGAAGAAACTGGCTGAAGAGACCGGTATCACCCATCACTTCCTCGCAAGGAATACCGAAAGCATTGATTTGGTATTGACCTGGTAAAAATTTCTGCCCAGCGATTAGTTCGGTGGTGACGACTTCAAATGTTCCGCACGGAGGAGTTTGTGGTCCTCCCGTCGAGGAGGAGGAGGGTGCAGTAGTCGATGGCGATTCCACAGCAACCGTCGTCGTGGTGCTGGGAACAGTTGACGTGAGAACCTCCTTATTACTGCCACATGAGATGGCAATCGTGGAGAGCAACAGAACCACGACAGTTGATTTGAATTGTTGAACTGTCATAGACGCCATTCTTACCACCCCGCTTGGCGTGAATCGGACATGCGAACTGCATCTGAAAAAAGAAAGAAACCTAGCTACCTTTTCAGCAGCGACTCAAGGTAACTCAGATCATCCAGCGTCCCCGCTCAGCAAACCTTACACCCAACTCCAGATCTAAATATCAAAAGATTTATGTGTTCTGACTGCCAAAGTTGATGTCTACGTCACTAATGACCACACAACAAACGCAAACATAACATTTTCTTCAAATTTTCTTGTCCAAATTCATTGGACATTGAGGTGCGAAGAATTATGAATATCTGATTTAAGAAAAATAACTATTTATTCTCACAAAATATATTGAAACATTGTTTGCTCCGTCAACTTCGTAACACCCCTCCTATATCTTATGACCATAAGTTCATTGCGTAACTAATCAATGAAATCGGGGCTGTTTTGAAGTATTTAGTTGAGTGGAGTGGACCAGCAAAGGTCATGATCAGCGCAATGAATATTGCTGAACTACGTAACTTCATGGCGAACCTTCGAGTGCGTCAAGCCAAGCTTGATGCACAGATGCTCGAAGCAAACGCTCGCATGGTTTCATTATTACACGATCCAATCTCGCCAGCGTTTGTGATCCCTGAGCGTGAACTGGCTGCCCATGCTGGCCTCACATCGCGTGAGGCCCGTAACGTGGTCGCACGAGGCCTGGTGGCCGAGGCCGCTCCAGAAATAGCGTCCGAGTTAGCTGCTGGCAATACGACGGCCGCTCATGTTGACGCTCTCGGTCGTGGTCTCAAGATCGCTGGTGCTGAACGTGAAGCTTTCCTAGCACATCTTCCTGAGCTTGTGGAAGCAGCAACCACGATGACGTCCTCAGAGTTTGACCAGTTGGTCAAAGAAACTGCCAAATCGGTAGTTACCGACGACGGTCTCTCAACATTTGAACGCCAACAACGAGAAACATATTTCACGATGCGCGACGAAGCCGACGGTTGCTTGAATGTGCGTGGCAAGTTTGACCCGATCAGTGCGTCAATCTTGAAATCGAAGATTGGTCGCCTAGTTGAAGCCATGTTTCACGCGGGTGACAAAGAAGTCCCAGTTGAAGTAATGCCCTGGATTGAACCAAACGATCATCGTCAAGCCAAAGCGCTCGTCGCACTAGTCAATGGCGCGCGCAACTCCGACACTGAAGTCTCAGTGCGCGCCGAAGTCGTCGTACACGTTGATTTAGAAACGCTGAAGAGTGGCTTACACGCGGGTGGCACGTGCCGCACCGCCTTAGGTGCCGACCTGCCCGTTGAAACAGTCCGCAGACTTGCTTGTGAAGCCCAGATCATCCCCATCGTCTTGGATGGCCGATCAGTACCCATCAATGTCGGTCGAACCAAACGATTAGCGACCGCTAACCAGCGACGAGCACTCGAATCGATCTACCTACACTGCGCGATACCTGACTGCGAAGTCAGATTTGATCGCTGCAACATTCACCACATTGAGTACTGGGAGACAACCCACACCGGAGGGGGCGGATCAACCGACCTCAACAACATGGTGCCACTCTGCTCAAGGCATCACCACGCCGCACATGAAGGCGGCTGGAAACTACAACTCAATCCCGAAACCAGACAACTAACAATCGGTCCGTAGTTCGCAAACTGGTGGCGAAAAATGCCCAAAAATGGCCCATTCCTGCCACCAGATTCACCAACCTATTTAAGTTTTTCGTTGAAGAACGCAATCACACGTTGCACGCTGGGCTCATCACGTTGCTCAGTCAAGACCGAATGATCCTTTTTACTCTGCGACGGCAATTCAATGGCGATAAAAGCATCGCCAATAAGTGTGCGCAGTGAGGCAAAGCGATCCCCCACTAATTTGTCCCCAGTAAAGCGCAGTCCGAGCACCTGACATCCTTCTTGCGCACGTCGCACAATCGCTGCTTGGTCATCAGCGGACAAATTGAGATCAGCAGCACTTTTCTTGCCGATATTGAAAGGTAGCGACGGCTGACTGAGCACTGGAGCGACGAGATGATCGTCCACCATCATCCCCAACGCGAAGCCACCGCTAAAGCACATGCCGAGTGCACCAATCCCCTGACCACCAAGTTCATTATGTAATTGACGACCCACAGCGCGTAACCAAGCAATGACTGGTGATGTTTTATTCAGCGCCAGATTGGTGAACTCTTTCGAGATACACACTTTGGACATTGACGACAACATGTATCCGCGACTTGCCACCTTGCCCGGCACTCCCATGAGATCTGGCATCACCACAGTGAAGCCAGCATCTACAAGATCATTAGCGAATTTGGCGACAGCAGGTGTGATGCCGGGAATCTCGTGGACAACGATGATCCCCGGACCACTGCCTTTACGGTATGTGTCGTGAGTGATGGAGGCCGCAGTCAGCGAACTCTTTGACCAACCGCTGAGTACATCTGCGCTCATACCAATCTCCCGACTGCCTCAAGGGCGCGAATCGTCAGCGCATCAACGCCAGCTTTCATCACCGTCATGTCAATCCCTTCTTGATTGCCCATCGCACCGTGTAAGTATCGCGCGTATACACCCTCACTAATCACGGCTAAACGCCAACACGAAAAAGCCACGTAGTAATCGACACCTGAAACATCGCGACCAGTTTTTGTGGCATAGCGCTCAACCAGTTCGCGGTAGGTCGTGAAACCTCCCGCTGGTGTCGGGTCATTGGCACGCAATGCACTTGCTGGACCATCGCTCCAATAGACCCCGATATACCCAAGGTCGGCGAGCGGATCCCCCAAGGTGCACAACTCCCAATCCAACACTGCAGCAATGCGACCAGTCGCCACATCGGTGAGAACATTGCCAAAACGAAAGTCGCCGTGGGCTATGGAAACATCTTGTTGTCGCGGCACTTTGGTCGAAAGTAAACGCACAACCTCATCTATTTCAGGTAACTCGCGAGTCTTTGAGTTTTCCCATTGGGTGCTCCAACGCTTAATTTGTCGTTCAATGTATCCCTCGCGCTTGGCGAGATTGCCGAGACCTACTGCATCAATATCCACATCATGAAGTTCACAGAGAACATCGATGAGATTGAATGACGCTGAACGGCGTAAAGATTTGTCAAGCAATTCCGCTTTCTCGGCATTGTCAAGGACTACTCCGTCCACAAAATTCATGACATAAAACGGTGCGCCATTAACGCTCTCGTCTGTGCATAGACCGAGCGTGGCGGGCACTGGCACATTGGTTTGACCGACGGCAGAAATGATCCGATGTTCACGAGCCATGTCGTGGGCTGTGGCCAAAACATGACCAAGTGGTGGTCGGCGCAAGACGTAACGAATGCCGTTGTCGTCAGTGACAAGAAATGTCAGATTGGATCGTCCACCCGCGATGAGTTGAAAGTTAAAGGGTGCTAGAGCGCCAGCAACATTGTCGGCTAACCACTCGGATACCTTGGCGACGTCAATACCTTGCACATGATTGGCTTCAGGCGCCATCAACAATCCCCATTCGCATGATCATTCAACTAGACCGTAGTCTGCGCCAGAAAAGAGCTTCTCAGCCAGGACGTGAAACGCCCACAACTTTGCTAAAGGTCACTGCCGCCAACCGCACGAAACGCCCTGGACCGGGCGCGTCAACCATCATCCCGCCGCCAATGTAAATGCCGACGTGGGTAATCGGGGAGTAGAAATAGATGAGGTCGCCTGGCTCAATATACGCGATTGGCACATGAGCGGTGGTGTTGAACTGCTGACGCGATTGGTGTGGAATCGAGACACCAGCCTTACCCCACGCCCATCCAGTCAATCCGGAACAGTCAAAGCCCACTCCTTCACGCGACATATATTTTATGTAGCGAACACCAATCTGACTTTTTGCGGCTGCCACGGCAATAGCGCCACGGGAACTGCTCGGCGGCACTGAGCCGGGATCAAAGGGCTCGGGATTGGATCCGCCGCCGCCGTTACCGCCGCCACCGCCGCCGTTACCACCACCACCACCACCGTTACCACGACCGCCGGTAATCCGATCCGCATCTGCACGGGCTGCTGCTGCTGCCGCCGCCGCTCGTCGGGCGCGCTCGGCCGATATTGCTTGACCAAGTTCTCTTTCGGCTTTGGTATTTAGAGCGACCAACTTGTCGATCTCATTTTCCGTCGTCACTTCATCTTGGGTGATTCGAGCGGCAAGATCTTCGGCGCCTGCGCGATCTCTTTCCAAACGACCCTGAAGATCGTCAAGATCAGAAATCAGAGCATCGAGTTGGTCGGAACTCGCTAGGCCAACGTTCAAGGCGATTTCCGTCAAATATTGACGTTGCACGGATTCATTCGGGCCACCACCAGGAGCCAACAATCCAGAAATACTTCCACCGCGTCCGCCGCCGACAAATGCTTCAATCGCCAGGTCTGACATTTGACCCTGCACGCCACCAAGTTCAGTTTGCTTGGCCGCGATTTCAACTTCGGTGCTGACAATTTCGACCTCAAGTTGCCTTTTATTCTCAACAGCGATCGCTAACTCTTCAGAGAGTCGGTCAACCTCTTCCTCAGCCGCCTCAAGTTGATCGGCGATTTGACCGACCTTACGCTTGGCGTCATCCACTGAGCCAGCGCCGGCGGGACTCTCCACGAGACTGATGCCCGCCCCACCCAAAAGCAGGGTGCAGACCAGAAAGCCGATGAGCAAATGACGCAACGGTGATTTGATGGAGGGCTTAAACATCACCCGTGCAGGCTACCAAATATTACGATTGTGTTGCGGTCGGGCTATTCCCACTCAATGGTCCCAGGCGGCTTCGAGGTGATGTCGTAGGCCACCCGATTGACCCCGTCAACCTCATTAATGATCCGACTCGACATCCGCTCAAGAAGGTCATAAGGCAGCCGCGCCCAGTCAGCGGTCATCGCATCATCGCTGGTCACAGCACGAATAATGATCGGATAAGCGTAAGTCCGCTCGTCGCCCTGGACACCCACAGAGCGGATATCGGGCAGCACCGCAAATGCCTGCCAAATCTCGCGTTCCAGCCCAGCCAAGCGCACTTCTTCGCGAACGATGGCATCAGCTTCTTGCAAAATTGCCACTTTTTCGGGGGTCACCTCGCCAATGATCCGCACGCCCAACCCAGGACCGGGAAATGGTTGGCGCCAAACAATCTCGTCAGGTAGACCCAACTCGCTTCCGAGACGGCGCACTTCATCTTTGAAAAGTGCGCGCAGAGGTTCAATCAACTTGAGAGTCATGTCCTCGGGCAGACCACCAACATTGTGATGGCTCTTGATCACTGCAGCCGTGCCGTCGCTGCCACCACTTTCGATGACGTCTGGATACAAGGTGCCTTGCACCAAAAATTCGGCATCGGTGACTCCGCCCGTGTGTTGTTCAAACACCCGCACAAATAATTCACCGATGATTTTGCGCTTCGCTTCAGGTTCGGTTGTGCCCTTGAGTCCATCAAAGAACTTGGCGCCTGAATCAACGTGAATGAGTTCAATGCCCATATTGCGCTTGAAGGTTTCCACGACTTGATCACTTTCACCTTTGCGCATCAGACCGGTGTCAACGTACACACAGGTCAGTTGTGAACCAATCGCACGGTGCACGAGAGCGGCCGCCACCGCCGAATCAACGCCACCTGATAAGCCGCAAATGACTCGCTGCTTACCAACTTGTGCACGCACCAATGCGATCTGTTCTTCAATCACCGAGCCCATCGTCCACGACGGTTCACAATTCGCCAAAGTATGCAAGAAGTGTTTCAGGACCGCAGCACCATGGGGCGTGTGGACGACTTCGGGATGATATTGCACACCCCAGATACGACGCTCAGCATTTTCCAAAACAGCAATCGGCGCATCAGGTGTGCTGGCAGTTGCGATAAAGCCAACGGGCACTTGCGAAATCGCGTCGAAGTGACTCATCCATACATCTTGCTCAGCGGGGATATCGGTCGTGATCAATGTGCTTTTCGAGTCGGTGATGCGAGCCATCTGCGTGCGTCCATATTCGCCACGGGTTCCGCGGGCCACCTCGCCACCGAGTTGATGCGCAATCAACTGAGCGCCGTAGCAGATGCCGAGAATCGGGACACCGGAGTCATAGACCGCTGGATCAAGTCGGGGTGCACCGTCAATGTGCACGCTCTTGGGGCCGCCGGAAAGAATGATCGCCGTCGGATTTTTGGCGGCAACTTCGGCTGCTGTGATCGTGTGCGGCACGATTTCGGAATAGACGTGATGTTCGCGGACTCGGCGAGCGATCAGTTGCGCGTATTGCGCTCCAAAATCGACGACGAGAACGGTACTGCGCTGAGCCACACTTTTATCGTAGTCGGCAGCCCCGAAAACACCTAAAGACATCGTTTGGCTGTGGGCTTTAATGTAAGTAGTTCAACTGGCGCCCTCGGTAGGAATCGGACCTACGACCTGCGGTTTAGGAAACCGTTGCTCTATCCACTGAGCTACGAAGGCGGGGATGGTGCGAAATGTGGTGCGAAATTCGCCGACACACCTCGCTT